>CBDUPU010000253.1:0-2881 GCA_965369185.1 uncultured Rhodospirillales bacterium | reverse complement strand
CTATAGCCATGGCAACTATGGTCTATTGGTATGTTGAGCAAAACAGATAATACGCTCGGCACGCTGGTTCATGAAGTGGCGCATCTGCTCAGAACCCATATTGACCGGCGGGTCGAGCCCTATAACCTTACCCGAGCCAAATGGCTTGCGCTTGGTGTGCTTGACCGCCGCGACGGGATTACCCAGACCGAACTTGCCGATTATCTCGAACTCGACAAATCGACCATTGGCCGTCTTCTTGACCGGCTGGAGGAACGAGGGTTTATCCGCCGTGAAAAAGATCCCAATGACAGGCGGGTTTTCCGGATATTCATTGCCAAGACTGCTTATCCAGTCTTAACCGAACTTGAGCAGGTCGCAGATGGCGTCCGCGCCCAAGCCCTTTCAGGCATCTCGGAAGAAGATAATGAAAAGCTGCTGGCATTACTAGGCCAAGTCAAGAAGAACCTGATTGCCGCCCGGGAAGGGTCGTAATCCATCCAAAAGCGCAATAATGCCCTACATAATGACGCCTGCGGAACGTATCACACCTTAATGAAGTCCCTTAATATGCGATTGCACAGCCGTCTTTTCGAGATTCAGAGCCGCCAGAGAGAACCCCGGTATCCGGATCAATAGCAATCATTTGCCCGCCGCCAAGGGGCATCGCTGTGTCCATAAGCTGATATCCCATAGCGGTTAGCTCCGCACGAACGTTATCAGGAATGCCTTCTTCCACCTCAAGGGTGCCAGCGTTATAGAACGCGCGCGGACTATCAATGGCCTCCTGCACATCCATGCCGTAGTTCCAGATATTTGTGAGAACATGAGCATGACCGACCGGTTGATAGCCGCCGCCCATCACGCCATAGCTAATAGCCGCTTTTCCATTTTTCGTGACCATGCCAGGAATAATCGTATGCATGGGCCGCTTGCCAGGAGCAACACAATTTGGATGATCAGGCTCAACGACAAAGCCAAAACCCCTGTTTTGGAAAATGACGCCGGTCTGAGGACAAGCAATGCCTGATCCAAAATCCTGAAAGAGGGAATTGATAAAGGAGACCGCATTCCGATCTTTATCAACAACGCTCAGATAGACTGTATCACGATGTCGCTCAAGCGCGTCAGCGCCTGTAGGGTCGCCGGCTTTTCCAACTTCGATATAACCGCAAAGATGTTCCGCGAACTCATCTGAAAGCAACATTTCGGTCGGAACATCAGCTTTTGTTGGGTCCGCAATGTATTTGTTGCGGGCGAGATAGGCGAGCCGAGCTGCTTCCGCCTCCAAATGCAGCCGCTTTGCGCCATTTGGATCGAGCCCATCAAGATCGAACCGCTTCAGGATATTGAGCATGATAAGTGCTGTGATGCCTTGTCCACTCGGAGGAATCTGATGTATGCGGTGCCCCTGATACTCGGAATGGATGGGCGTTACGAAATCGGCACTGGTCGCGGCGAAATCATCCGCCTCATGCAGGCCACCCGCCGCTTTCAGACTTTCCGCCATCTGCTCAGCAAGATCACCCTCATAAAATGCCGACCGCCCCTGTTTCGCAATTGCTTTCAAAGTCGCTGCCAATTTTGGCAAGCGCCAGACTGTACCGGCCGCTGGTGGTTTTCCATTTTTCAGGAAGATATCGCTGGCCGCCTTGTTTTTCAGAAGCTTTCCAACCGCGCCTTCCCAATCAACAGAAGTGCGTTGCGTGACCACAAAACCATTTTCCGCATAATCAATAGCTGGCTGCAGAATATCGGCAAAATCCATAGTGCCGTATTTTTCATGCAATCTGGTCCAGGCGTCAATCGCACCGGGAATTGTGACCGAATGGATATTTGTTGGATCCATTTTATCCATACCATTGGACAGAAGGTAATCAGCCGTCAAAGCCATAGGCGCCTTACCGGAGCCATTTAAACCCTCAATCTCACCACCGCCGCCCATCGCAACAAGGGCGAAGCAGTCCCCGCCAATACCGGTCTGCATTGGATCTACGACACATTGAATAGCACAGGCCGCAATTGCAGCATCCATCGCGTTCCCGCCCGACTTCAGAATGCTCAGTGCCGCCTGAGAGGCTTGCGTATTGGACGTAGCAACAGCGCCTGTCAAACCATAGGTTACGGAGCGGCCAGCTTTATAGAAATTACGCACGGAAAACCCTCTTTTTAATTTATGATTGGGAAACAGCGATACTACGCGATGTCGAACCGATGTGCAAAATCACAACGGGTCACAATAGAACTTTTCCGCCAAGTGGAAAAGAGGCGTGTTTTCTACCAGAGTTTGACAATCACGTACTTCGTAAAAGCATCATCAACCTTCATCTGGCTGGCGGCCCGCCAAGCGGCCATCGCGTCGTCATAACTGTCGAAAAACCCGCGTACATCCATATCGCCCGGATCGACAAAGTCCTTACTTCGAGTATCTGTTACCTTACCACCGAAGACAACAAACAGGCCCTTCGCTACCTTTGAGTTCGCCTCTGACATAACAATCCTTTTTCAAAATACCGGCTGCGTTTCATAAATACGGCCCGGTTATAGCAAGATTGCCTAAAGAAACAATAAATTGCGGTGCAATATAAGAAAAATGTTATTCCCAATTATCACGCGATGCAGAAAGCCCGAAGGACACCACCGCGAGCGAGATCAAGACGTGATAAATGTTCAGTGGATCCATACCGGTATTCAGCGCCAACCATTTAACGGCAACGTCCGACAAGATAAAGCAGACAACACCCAGAATAAGATACATTGCCAGCACGCCGGAGGAGAGAAGCCTGACAAGGCCGACCAGAAAAATAATGCCGACGAGCGCCATCTGGACGGTCGGTGAAAATCGCCATTGCCCCAGCAATAGCGCTCCGCACAGAATAACAAGGAGTATCAGTAATATCCA
>CBDUPU010000252.1:0-2920 GCA_965369185.1 uncultured Rhodospirillales bacterium | reverse complement strand
GCATAAGCGCGGCCTTGCGCATCAATTTTCGGTTCGCGGGCATCCGTTTCTGCTGCTGCGTCTTTGCTATCAGCTTTTTTCGCTGCAGCCGGTTTGGCGTCGGCTTTAACAGCGTCACCAAGATCCTTCAGATCAGTTACAGTTTCTTTTACTTCTTCATTCTTAGCCATTGTGCTTACCTTTTATTCTTCTTGTTCATCGCCGCGACGTCCAGCACTTCAGGCTTCTGGGCCTCGTGCGGGTGCTCGGTACCGGCATAAACGCGCAGGTTCTTGAAAACAGTACGACCAAGCGGGCCTTTCGGCAGCATACGCTCAACCGCTTTTTCAATCACACGATGCGGGTGCTTGCCGTCAAGGATTTCACCTTGCGTACGGCTTTTGATGCCCCCCGGATAACCGGTGTGCCAGAAGAAACGAGAATTTTCTTTCTTCTTGCCAGTCAGGCGAACCTTCTCGGCATTAATCACGATAACGTTGTCGCCGCAGTCAATATGTGGGGTAAACATCGGCTTGTGCTTGCCACGCAGGCGTGACGCAACCACAGCAGCCAGACGACCAAGAACAACGTCCTCGGCATCCACGATTACCCATTTCTTATCAACTTCATTCGGCTTTGCAGTATAAGTTTTCATTGCAATCCACTTTCTCTCACGGCCTAATAGCCTAGCTCTTTACACATGTTGGAGTGTTTTTTAGAATTGCGAGCTTTATGCAGAATATTCGTCACACTGTCAACGAAAAAATAAAGCCGCAAAAAGAAAAAACGTAACCATTTCAACAATCTACACAAACGGTAAAATAATACCACCCAAAATACAGGAGGAAACGACCTATGAAATCGAACGACCGAATGCACATTGAAACACTCTCAGTGCACGCCGGAGCGGAGCCAGACCCTGTCACCGGCGCTTGCGGCACTCCCATCCATCAGGCGGTTTCATTCCGTTTCCGCGATACCGAACACGCGGCTAACGCCTTCAGCCTTAAGGAAAAAACCAACATCTACGCCCGCATCACCAACCCGACAGTATCCGCACTTGAAGAAAAAGTCGCGATGCTGGAAGGCGGCGTCGGCGCGACCTGCACCCCGTCCGGGCTGGCAGCAAACCTTCTGATCTTCTCGGCTTTGATGAATACCGGCGATGATTTTGTATCATCGTGCAAAATCTACGGCGGTACGACCAGCCAGTTCCGTGACACCTTCAAGCGTTCTTTCGGTTGGACATGCAACTTTGTGGAACCGACAGATCTCGACAATTTCGAACGGGCCATTACAGAAAAGACAAAAGTGATTTTTGCCGAAAGCGTGTCGAACCCGGAAGGCTATGTCACCGATATTGAGGCCCTTGCGCGGATTGCGGAAAAACACAACCTGCCTTTGATTATTGACAACACAGTCGCGACACCATATCTGTGCCGCCCGTTCGATTATGGCGCATCACTCGTTGTCCATTCCACAACAAAATATCTGAGCGGTCACGGCAATGCCATGGGCGGCGTCGTGGTTGACGGCGGAAAATTCGACTGGATGAAGCACGCCGACAAATTCCCTGCCATTGGCAAGGAAGACCCGAGCTATCACGGCATTACGTTCGGTGATACTTTCAGCGAAGCGCCAATTGCAATGCATAACCATGCCGTCGGCCTGCGTGACCTTGGCGTCAACCAGCAGCCGATGAACGCCTATCTGACCCTGATTGGCATGGAAACGCTTCACCTGCGGATGCAGCGCCATAGCGAAAACGCATTGAAAGTGGCGGAATTCCTTGAAAGCCATCCACAAGTTGCCTGGGTTAATTATGCCGGTCTGAAAAGCAGCCCGAACTATGACCGCGCGCAAAAATATTTGCAGAACGGCTGGGCAAGCTCGCTTTTCAGCTTCGGGCTAAAAGACGGTTATGATGCAGCGATCCGTGTCGTAGAAAGCGTGGACCTGTTCACACACCTCGCGAATCTTGGTGACACACGCAGCCTGATGATCCACCCGGCATCAACCACGCATTCGGAGCTGCACGAAGACCAGAAGGCCCGCGCCGGAGCACTGCCGGAAGCCATCCGTGTCTCCATCGGCCTTGAACATGCCGATGACCTGATTGCCGATCTGGATCAGGCGCTGGCACAGACCAAGAAATTGGCCGCATAAAATACTTTGCATATTAAATGTCAAATGGTAACGTCTCCCTAAATAAAAAACAGGGAGACGTTATGAAACGCTTTGTACCGACATCCGTCGCAGCAATAACATTGGCCGCAGCATTTGCAATCGCGGCACCGGCTTTTGGCGAAGCGGCTGAAAGCACTGCACAGACCACCCCGCCTGCGACATCGCAAGAAAATAAGCGCGCCCCTAATGCCATCGATCTGCCCGCCGCATTTTACAAGGCAGTGCGCGGCTGTACGACAGATGGCTATATCTACCGCCTCACTTACCATTTAACCGTTAATATTGACGAACTCGCAGCGCCGTCAGCGACAGACACGCCGTTGCGTGAACGCAGCCTTTTGGAACGCCTGACCCAGCCAAACCCGGAAAGCGTTCTTGGCGTATCCGGAACAGACCGCTTTATGGAAGAACTAAAAGCCTTGACCGGCGACATTCACAGTTCCATGCAAGTCCTGACCGGCCAGCTCATTGACGAGGCATCCGCTGAAATGCTTGAAGAACAGTCATTTAAAGAAATCGTCGCACTGGCTGCAGCACAAATCACGGAAGACATTCGCGAAAAATACGGCGTTACCGTAACAATTCTCCCGGATTCTCCCAGACAACAAGCGGGGAGATGCGAACCGGCAGCGCCGCCTGCCCGCCTTCCGCAACAGCCCCCTGCGTCGGCACCTCAACCTTAAAGGCCCGTAGGACTGCTTTGTTTTACTGAAGCTGCTCGCCAATCCACTGCAGAAAAGGCGCATGACCTGCC
>CBDUPU010000251.1:0-2928 GCA_965369185.1 uncultured Rhodospirillales bacterium | reverse complement strand
TGCAGTGTCATGCCGTTCATGATTGCGGCCATGCCGTGCTCGCGCACGCCGTAATAAATATACTGCCCGCCAAAGTTCTCTTTGCTGATTGGCTCCGGCCCCTTTATCTGTGTGTTCACAGAGCCGGTCAGATCAGCAGATCCGCCCATCAGGAAAGGAAGTGCCGGCACGAGTTCCTCCAGCACTTTACCGGAGCACTGGCGTGTTGCCAGCTTCGGCTTTTCTTCGCTGAACTTGTTCTTCAGCTTTGTGATCAGCGGGCTGATGATATCGCTGACGTCACCTTCTAAAACCTTGGTGAATTCGTCACGATAACGATTTTGTTCCAGCGCGTTTTGCCACTGCTCGTATTCGTCCTGATTGCGCTCGCCGATTGCGCGCCAAAGCTCCATCACGTCCAGCGGAATTTCAAAAGGCTCGTGAGGCCAGTCAAGATTTTCGCGTGTCCCGGCAATTTCAGCATCGCCTAGCGGCGCACCGTGTGATGATGCGCTCCCTTGCTTGGTCGGCGCACCGAAACCAATATGCGTCTTGCAGCAAATCATGCTAGGCGTATCTGTTGCCTGTGCTTTGGCAAGAGCCCGGTCGATGGCCGTATAATCGTGACCGTCAATTGTCTGGACATCCCAGCCGTATGACTCAAAACGCTCCGGCACATTGTCGGAGTAGGAGAGGCTTGTCGGACCATCAATCGAAATGCCGTTATCGTCATACAGGACAATCAGTTTCCCAAGGCCAAGATGCCCCGCCAAAGAGCAGGCCTCGTGGCTGATCCCTTCCATAAGGTCGCCGTCACTGCAGATGACATAGGTATAATGGTTCGTCAGGTCTGCAAACCGCGCTGCCATAATGCGCTCTGCCAGCGCAAAGCCGACGGCTGTCGATATGCCCTGACCAAGCGGGCCTGTGGTTGTCTCGATCCCGACTTCCGGCATGACTTCCGGGTGTCCTGGTGTCAGGCTGCCAAGCTGGCGGAAATTCTGGATTTCCTCCAACGTCATTTTCTCGTAACCCGTCAGATAAAGAAGCGAGTATAGCAGCATAGAGCCATGACCGGCCGACAGCACAAAACGGTCGCGATCTGGCCAGAGCGGATTACGCGGGTCGAATTTAAGATATTTGCCAAACAGCACCGTCGCCACATCCGCCATGCCCATTGGCATACCGGGGTGACCGGAATTTGCTTTTTGCACAGCGTCCATGGACAGTGCACGTATGGCGTTTGCCATCTTCCTGTAATTGATCTGGTTGGTTTCGTCGTTCACGATTGCGGCCTGCTGTGTCATCGATGATATGTCCCAAAAATTTAGTTTATTGAAGGCTACCGTAGAATGCCGCTCCCTGTGCGAATGGTCAACAAACAGTTTCACAGAATCCTGTGCTTAAGTGGGTAAAAAAACCATAGAGATATTGACCATAAGGGGGGAAACTTGCTAATGACCCTTCTTCGAATAAGTTTACGGATTATTTTACGAATTTTTTCGGGGGGAAAACGGTGTCAGCAATTCTTAACGCATTGTCAGTTCTGGATCGGTCTTTGGGCAATCTGGAAGACGCGGCGATTGCACAAGAGCAAAAGGCTCTGAAACTCCAGCAACAGGATTTGTTTAACGGTGCGACCAATGGGTATGAATCCAACGGTAACGGCCATATGAATGTTGACCCTGCCGTGCTCGCACAAAAACTCGATATAACGATTGAGCGTATCGAGCAGGTTTTAAGAGAGGGGTAAGGTTATGGCGGAAGTCAGTCTGAACATTCATGGGAAAACATACGGTATCGCTTGCGATGACGGTCAGGAAAACCGTGTTGCCGAAGTCGGCCAGTATGTCGATAACCGCGCCCGTGACATTGCATCTGCCGGCGCTGCCAGCAATGAAAACCACTTGCTGGTTCTGACAGCGCTCGTCCTCGCTGACGAGATCAAGGACTTGCGGGATTCCTTGCAAAATGCACAGGCAAATGGCAATGCTGCTGCCGACCCATATACGACCGGCCTGTCTTCAGAAGAAGAGGCTCAAATCGTTCAGTCCATCGAGCAGCTAGCTACTCGTATTGATTCGGTTGCGCAGCGTCTCGGCACAGCCTGATCTGATTTATTTGCAATAATACTTTTAAAACGCTAATCTCCCAGATTATGAAAATGATCGAGGGCGGCATTCGTGCGATATAAGGGATTTTGTGAAGAATATGGCGGTGTAACCGTTGCGGCCACGGCCATATTGCTGCCGGGCTGTGCGGAAGCCGGCTTATCGCATGTTTTTAACTATAACGCTGATTATATGTTCGCATTGGGCGCGGGTGCCTGGAGCTATTGCGGCACGCATTATATTGGTCGTAGCCTTGCGGAGCGTTACTTGCACGATAAAGGCGCAAAAATAGGGCCCACGCGGGCCAGTAAAATTATGAAACGATTTCAGGCTGCGGTCTACGCAGGCATTGTAACAGCCATAATGGGAACCGGCGCGCTATTGGACGATCCAGCCAGCGCGCCGGAACAGCCTAGCCAGCCATCTTCTGCTTTTGGGCCTGATCAGCTTCGTTCAGTACCGCCGCAACTTGATCCAGCGCCCAATCGATTTCTTCTTTCGTAATCGTCAGGGGCGGGGCGAAACGCACGACAGTTGCGTGGGTTTCCTTGCAAAGAAGCCCTTTATTTTGCAGCATTTCGCAGATGGTGCGTGCCGTAACTTTGGCAGGGTCGATATCCATACCGATCCACAGGCCGATACCCCGGATTTCCGTCACTAGCGGCGAATTTAATGCGGCAAGTCCTTCTTTCAGATAGTTACCCAGCTCCCGGCTACGGCCGGCCAGATCTTCTTCCTCAAGAATGTTAAGCGCCTCTAGGCCAATGGCAGCGGCAATCGGGTTGCCGCCGAAGGTCGAGCCGTGACTGCCCGGGTCAAAGACCTCCATGACGTCCTT
>CBDUPU010000250.1:0-2949 GCA_965369185.1 uncultured Rhodospirillales bacterium | reverse complement strand
AGCGGAAATTAACATGACGGATCAAAGGCCAACATCTAAGTTTTCTTTTGGCAGGGCGGCTGCCGGTAGCGGTTTGCTGAAGGCCGGTCTTGGCGCAGCTGTCGTGGCAGGTGGGGCGTATGTTGCTGATCAGCAGTTTAATGACGGGCGGATTTCTGACGCTGTGTTTAACCCTGATGGCTATGGTAAAGCTTGGGATATGGCCGGTAGCGGGCTGAGTACTGTAATGGAGTTTACAAAGGCTGCCGGTGGCGCAGCGCTCGACATGGCCGCGGGGCCTATGAATGGCCCGGCCATGGGGATTGCCGCTTTGTTTGCCGGACTGGCGGCGCTGTCCTTTACCAAGGATCGTTTTGACAATGTTCCCGGCGGGGCATTGGGGCGTTTTGGTACTCGCGTCGGTATTGCGCTGACTGTCGCTATGGCGGCTGCAGGTGTTGTCGCCAATCTTGAGGACAAGCCGGAGGCTTCTGTGCGCAGCGGCCCTGCAATTGAGCAGCCTTTACCGTCTGCCAGCGAAGACCAGAGATTGCAGGAGCCACAACAAAGGCTTGATAGCCTTCGAATGACCCCTCCGGCACCTCCCGGACCTTAAGGCGCTTCTGCTTTGTTTTTTGCGATACCCAAGCTATAAAGGGCTGTTATGAAAGACAGCCCTTTTGATTTTTTCGACTGCCTGAAGCCTTTCTTGCCGGATAAGGGGCAGGCGATCGCGGTTGCCGTGTCGGGCGGGCCGGACAGTATGGCGCTGTGCCATGCTTTGTCGCAATGTGCAGCCGGCACTGTTCATGCCCTGACCGTTGATCACAGGCTGCGCCCGGATGCTGCAAAAGAGGCACGGCAGGTCGGTAAGTGGGTGCAAGGCTGGCGTCATGTAGAGCACCATATTTTAACCCGTGATCTTCCTGAGGCGGAGGAGACTAGGGTGCAGGAGGCGGCGCGGCATGACCGTTATCGCTTGATTGCTGATTATTGCGAGGCGCAAGGGATCAAGCAGCTTTTTACGGCGCATCATCTTAACGATCAGGCAGAGACATTTTTGTTCCGCCTTGCCAAGGGGAGCGGGCTTGACGGGCTTGGGGCAATCCGTCCTGTGCATGATTATAGCCCTGCTGTACAGCTTTTCAGACCGTTTTTGGGGCTGTCCAAAAATGCCCTGATTACTTACTGCCATGATCATGGCGTACCCTATATTGATGATCCGTCAAACGAGAATGAGCGTTTTGCCAGAGTGCGGCTGCGGCAGTCTTATGAGATATTAGCGGAGGAAGGCTTGACGCCAAAAAGGCTGGCAAAAACCGCAGAGCGCTTGGCACGGGCGCGGGAAGCTTTGGAGGTTCTGGCGGTGGCTTTGTTTGAGAAAGCTGTAACGGAAAGCAATGCGAGCCGTATCGAATTTGATTTTGAGATGCTTGCAGGTCAGCCGGAAGAGCTGCGGCTGCGGGTTTTACAGGCGGCGATTGCGCGGCTCGGCGGTAAGCGTCATTATCCGCCGCGACTGGAGCGTCTGGAAGAGTTGGCTTTTTCTGTGTTTAACGATTCCAGCTTTAAAAGGACAAGTTTTGCCGGGTGCCTGATCGGGCTTTGTGCAGGAAAAGCCCGTCTTGTCATTGAAAGAGAGCAGGTTCCTCCTAGTTCAATTTAGAGCTTGTTGTTTGCGACAAGAAGCATTGCATCCTGTAAACTTAAGATGTAGGGTTGAAGCAAGTAAACCCTAGGAAAGGCGCGGTTTTCAGTGGGAAATTTCGGACGTAATCTTGTGTTCTGGCTTGCCATCGGTTTGATGCTGGCATTTCTCTTTAATATTTTTCAAGGCGCGCAGCAACATGCTGCGCCCGGGGCAACGGATACGCTTGCCTATAGTGACTTCATGGCCGAAGCGTCAGCGGGGCGTATTTCCGATGTCACTATTAAGGGACAGCAAATTCAGGGGCATTTTGCCGGTACGGGGCTGGAATTCAGAACGCTGGTGCCTGAAAACGAAAATGTCGTTGATCGGCTGAATAATACCGGCGTCAGAATTACTGCCGAGCAGGAAGAGCAAGAGCAGATCAGTGCGCTGGGGATTTTCCTGTCGTGGTTCCCGATGCTGCTTTTGATCGGTGTCTGGATATTCTTTATGCGCCAGATGCAGTCGCGCGGCGGCGGCGGCGCAATGGGGTTTGGCAAGTCGCGGGCGCGGCTTTTGACCGAGCATCATGGCCGGGTGACGTTTGAGGACGTGGCCGGTATTGATGAGGCGAAATACGAGTTGCAGGAAGTTGTCGAGTTCCTGAAAGATCCGCAGAAATTCCAGCGGCTTGGCGGCAAGATTCCGAAAGGCGCGCTGTTGGTCGGCCCTCCGGGTACCGGTAAGACGCTGGTTGCGCGGGCAGTTGCCGGCGAGGCCAATGTTCCGTTCTTCACAATTTCGGGTTCTGATTTCGTTGAAATGTTTGTCGGCGTCGGCGCTAGCCGGGTGCGGGACATGTTCGAACAGGCCAAAAAGAACGCGCCATGCATCATCTTTATTGACGAGATCGACGCAGTCGGACGTCACCGCGGCGCCGGTCTTGGCGGCGGTAATGACGAGCGTGAGCAAACACTGAACCAGCTGCTTGTCGAGATGGACGGGTTCGAAGGTAATGAAGGCGTGATTATTATCGCCGCGACCAACCGTCCTGACGTTCTTGATCCGGCGCTGCTGCGCCCGGGGCGTTTTGACCGTCAGGTCGTTGTGCCGTTGCCTGATGTGAATGGCCGCGAAAAGATCCTTACCGTGCACATGAAAAAAGTGCCTCTGGCCAAAAATGTTATCGCCAGTGTTATTGCACGCGGAACGCCTGGTTTTTCAGGTGCCGACCTTGCGAACCTTGTTAACGAGGCGGCTTTGCTGGCGGCACGGCGTGGCAAACGCGTTGTGACGATGGAAGAGCTTGAAGACGCCAAGGACAAGGTGATGATGGGCAC
>CBDUPU010000249.1:0-2993 GCA_965369185.1 uncultured Rhodospirillales bacterium | reverse complement strand
TCACGCCCCCGAGACAGAATAGCGGTGATGTTTACACGAAACCGGATACGGGTATAACGGTCGGGCTTGACCTCGTAGGAAACATCAAGGTCGTTACCGCCGGCAAGGCGGGCCTGCGCCTCAGGGCCGTAAATTTTCGTCAGAATGGTCGCCATGTCAGCCGCATCGAGAATGCGGAACGTTGCCGGGTAAAGCACACCGTCAATTTCATGATAAACCGGGCGGTCTGATTGAAAAGTAATATCCGAGGCGTTTTGCTTCACCGACCAGAGAAGGAAAGGATCAACAGCGCCTTCAGAAAAGCGTCCGGGTTCGTCAGGCCAAGTCTGGGCCTTGTTTTCCTTGCCTTTTAGTAGGCTTATCGGCTTGCGGGCGACCATGAATCCGTCCCCGGCATCAGCTCGGGCATGCCTGTGATTTCCACTGCGCGGTCGCCAACACGCATACGCGTTCCACCGCCGGTAATCCCGCGGTCAACCTGCAAGGCATAAGGCGGCGATACCATGCCTTGTGTCAGCAGCATGCGGTAACGAACCATGCCCTGATAATGTGCCGTTAGCTGGTTAAGGTCCTGCTCGAAAATGTCATTTGCTTGCGCAACGCCCTTTTCCCAGCCTTCCAGAATCCACTGAATCCACTTTTCGCGTTCATGTTCGTCATTCGGCCGCAAAATATCCGGCGGCGGCGTGACTTCGCCCCACTCGCGCTCCAAGTAATTGCGCCAGTCGCGCGCAGCACTAACGATGCTGGCATTACGGCTGATATTATAAATCCGGTCGGCGACAGCAGCTTCCTGACCGCTGGCATCAATAATCATGGCATTGGCCGATTCAGAGACAATCGGCGGCTCGATAAGAAGCCCGGAAGGCGCAGGGATAAGAAGCTGGCGAAAATCGAACACGCGGTCCAGATAGCTTGCTCTTGTTTCCAGCTCTTTACGAATAGCATAAGTACGCCACGCCAGACCGCCGCGCGCGCCGTAAGACAAGGCTGCCTCACGCATTGCGTCGAGCCTGATGTCAACCGGCATCCCGCTATCTTCGCTAATGACGACGTTTAATTTCGGCAAAGTGCTCAGCTCATGCAAAGAGGGCGGTGCATTATGGCCCGTTTCAAGAGACGAAGCGCTCGCGGCCTGAACGGAAACGCCCAGGCCAAAACCAATAATTGCTGCCAGAAAAAGAAAACGTCGCATAGGGCCGGCCTACCCCCCTATTCCCGTATTGGGCGAATAATGCACTTCCACCACCTGACGGCGGCCATCAACACGGACATCAGCGCGGACACCCAGCTGCAGGCCAATACTGCGAAGGACATCGATAATCGGCATATTTTCAACATCGACCGAAACCACCAAAGGCACAGGCGGCGGATTGCCGATTGCAATAAAAGCGTAGCCCGCACGATTGGCAAGCTTTTCCGCGATCGGCTCAACCGGGCCAACCCAGTTCACAGTGATCGCGCGGCGCAATTCAATTGGCGCGTCCTCAATTGGACTAACGGAAACTTCAGGAGATCTCGCCTGCTCAACCGCAGCCAGCGTCTCCAGTGCGACAGAGGCACGGTCGGCAGCGTTAGCCAGCATCATTGAAACCTTGTCAGGTGATGCAACCAGCTGGGGGTGGTCTCCACGAACCGGCCCCGAAGAACAAGCGGCAAGACCCAACAATGCAAGGGCGGCGCAGCAAACGCCAGCTTTACGAGAATTTTTAAATATTTTAACCATTGACATGCGATAACACCGCAAAAATAAGAAATCGTGAACCGAGCTACATAGCACCATTCAAGTTACCCAACCAAACCCGCAAGAACAAGAAGGGATTCAGACATATTTAAATTATCACCAGACTTATTCACAAAAATGAAAAATTATCTTGTCTTCACCAGCCCCTGACGCCTAAGCGAAGCGATTACCCGGCTTTGATAAGCGCCGCCTATATGCGGGGTGCGCGAATGGTAATGGGCGATCGCCTTCGAAAGATCGCCGGTTTCATCAAGATGTGAGCGCAATATCCACGCTGAAACACCAACATTGGTGCAAGGATCATCCTTGACCCAGCGCCGCGCCGTACTTTTGGAAACGCCCCATTGCTTCGCAAGCTCCGGCAGCCATATCTCGTTGATTTGCATTGGCCCCAGATCGTAACTGCCGTTCTTATTCGGCCCAACCGCCTGACCAACCTTACCGCCTTCGACATGATATATCCCAAGCATCACCGCTGGCGGGATACTATATGTCTGGGAGGCAAGAAAAATACAGGCTGCGAGAATTTTTTCCATGACCTATCTTTCCCCTTGCTCGTCGCCGGCATTACCGCCGTCGCCCTGCTTGAAAAATGACATGGGGTTATATGACCCGCCATTATCAGACCCGCCAGCTTCAGCGCCACCATCTTGCGGCGCGAAGGAAGAAAAGGGCGAAGCTCCCGCCGGCTGCTGGGTTGTTTGCTGCGGCGCATCAGCCTGCACATAGGATGGCTGCTGATACTCCGGCTCCTGATACTGGGGCACATGAACCTGTGGCATCTCGGACTGCGCAGGTTGCTGATAGTTTTGCACAGGAGCTTCCTGTGGGGGAGCGCTATCTTTTTTGGCAAACATGGCCAGCGGCGATGCCGATTGCGGCTGCGCCGGTTCCGCCTGATAGGATGGCGGTTGCTGCGGCTGTTCTATAAAGGGGGCGGCCGGATTATCGACACCGCCCTGACCCATAGATTGAGGCTGGGGCTGTGACTGAATATCTCTGGCGGCGACAGCCTCGGGAGCAGCGCTTTTACCCAGCACTTCCATCATACCCGCGCGCCGTTCAAAGGCCTCCCAAACCGGTTCCATCGACAACATGCCGCCAGCCTGTTCGGCGACACGGGCGCGCGCCGCGTCATCCATTGTCATTAAGCGCCTGGTTTCGGCTTGATGGCACTCAACATAAATATCGGCAAGGGCTTTTAATAACTGTAACTCCGAGCGCTTCAGGGTCTGCTCATCGACACCAT
>CBDUPU010000248.1:0-2999 GCA_965369185.1 uncultured Rhodospirillales bacterium | reverse complement strand
ACTGTTGATCTGGTGTTTTTCCATGCAAACCGTGCATGGGTCGAAAAGCAGTTGCCCATCGGCGCGACTGTCGTTGTCAGCGGCAAGGTCGATTATTACCAGGGGCACCCGCAAATCGTGCACCCGGACGCAATCGGTGCCGAAGAAGACCGGGCGGCGATTGAAACCATCGAGCCGGTTTACCCACTAACACAAGGACTGACAAATAAGCTTATGCGCAAAGCGGTCGAAGGTGCGCTTGGCTGCGTCACCCCCTTGCCCGGCTGGCTTGATGAAGCGCACCGCAAACGTGAAAACTGGCCGGACTGGGACAAGGCGGTACATGTCCTGCATAACCCGCCCGGCGCTAACGGTCTTGACCCGCTCCACCCGGCGCGGATGCGGCTTGCCTATGATGAGCTTCTGGCCAACCAGCTTGCCCTTGCGATGGTGCGCCAGCATCAGAAAGTCAAACAGGGGCGCGTCTATCAGACAGGCGGGCCATTGCGCGACAAGCTTCTTGCCGCCCTGCCGTTCGTACTGACCGGCGCACAGCAACGGGCAATGGCAGAGATCGACGCTGATATGGGCGCACCGGTGCGGATGCTGCGGCTTTTGCAGGGCGATGTCGGTTCGGGAAAAACGGTTGTGGCCGCGCTCGCCATGCTGAACGCTATTGCCAGCGGGGCGCAGGCAGCGCTGATGGCGCCGACCGAAATTCTCGCCCGCCAGCACGCAGAGAGTTTGCGGCCATGGCTTGATGCTTGCGGCATTCGCTATATCGTCCTGACCGGGCGCGACAAGGGCAAGGCGCGCGAGGTGCTTCTCCAGCAAATTGCCAGCGGCGCGGCGCAAATCGTTATAGGTACCCATGCGCTGTTTCAGGAAGGCGTCGATTTTGCCGATCTTGGCGTTGCGGTGATTGACGAGCAGCACCGTTTCGGCGTGCACCAGCGCCTGATGCTGGCCGCCAAGGGCAAAGGCGTTGATGTACTGGTGATGACGGCAAGGCCGATCCCTGACCGCTTATGGCGATATGGACGGCAGCAAGCTCGATGAAAAACCGCCGGGGCGCAAACCGATCGACACGCGCCTGATCGCGCAGGAACATCTCGAGCAGATGATTGAAGGCCTCAAGCGCCAGATCAAGACAGGCGCGCGGGTTTACTGGGTCTGCCCTCTTGTCGAAGAATCCGAAGTGCTCGACCTTGCCGCAGCGGAAGAGCGTTACGAGGTATTGCAGGCATTTTTCGGCGACCGCGTCGGGCTGGTTCACGGTAAAATGAAACCGGCAGACAAGGACGCGGTGATGATGAAATTCGCCGCCGGTGAGATTGACCTGCTTGTCGCAACCACCGTGATCGAGGTCGGCGTTAACGTTCCGGAAGCGACGATTATGGTCATCGAGCATGCCGAGCGCTTCGGCCTGTCGCAGTTACACCAGCTGCGCGGACGGGTCGGTCGCGGCGCGGACAAATCCTACTGCTTTTTGATGTATGCCGGAAAACTGACCGGTACAGCCAAAGAACGGCTATCGATCATGCGCGAAACCGAAGACGGCTTTAAGATCGCCGAAAAAGACCTCGAACTGCGCGGCGCCGGAGAGATTTTGGGAACGCGCCAGAGCGGCCTGCCGACTTTCAGGCTGGCGGAACTGCCTGCCCATGCCGAACTGTTGGCAGCGGCACGCGATGATGCCCGCCTGATCATGGAACGCGACCCTGAACTTAAATCTGAACGGGGCGTTGGCCTGCGGACGCTACTCTATCTATTCGAGCGCGATCAGGCGATCCAGTATCTGCGCTCCGGCTAAAACCGGCAAAAGTTGCAAAATATGGAAACAGACAGTAAAACCGTGTAAGCTATACGGCATAAAGACAGGATAAAATCATGGCGCGCTATTCTTGGGACGTACTGGGTGAACAAGATGAACAGGACAAGAAAAAGAAAACCGAACAAGGGCTTTCTTTCAAGGAACTGCTCGCCATCGTCTATGGCTGCGACCCGTATGATTGCAACTACTCCCTGCCAAGAATGGGCGGCAAATGCGATGCGTGGCTCGACCAATTCAGCAAAGCCGAAAATTGCAACATTCCGAGCGGGCCTCAAAGCACTCTGGTAACAGGTGCGCCGATCGCCGACATCAGGATTCGTCACAATGAAGTTGCCGGCGTTGTTGATGCGGAAAAAAGCCCGCGCGACAATTTGATGACCGCGCTGGCCATGGCGACCTGCGCCAAAGCACACAAGAACATGCGCAAAAGCGGTGCCCGTATTGAAGGCCGTACGCCGCAGGAAAAAATTTACCTGATGATCGCGGCCGAGTATGTCGGGCTTAAACTCCAGAAAGTTGATCCGAAGCTGAAAAAGCAGATGGAACAGATCAAGGCGCAGATCAAGGCCGATGACATCTGGCGGGATTATCGCGACATTATGGACGGCAAAGCACCGGCCAGTCCGGAAGCTGAACAACACACCGCCGAAGAAGCTCCGAAGGCAGACGACAAGCCGGAAGCAGACAAGGCCCAGGAACCTCTGCTGGCCTTGCCTCCGCCGAAACCGTCAGAGCAGGATCTGGAGAACGGGCAAGAACAAGAACCCGAAAAGCTGACGCAAATTTTCAATCGTGAAATCGCTGCCGATGCCAAGCCATTTCTTGAAGCATCTAAAATCGATGAGAAGACCTACAAAGCGCTTAGCGAGGCCATTATTCGCGATCAGGATGCGCGCGGCAGCATGGTCAAAGAGCGCTACAAAGACAAATACGGCCTGACGGAAAGCCAGCTTCAGGACGTTCTCAAGGCGATGGACGCTGAAGGCCTGACTACCGTGCACCCCGGAAAGCCACGCGCGATCAACTATGACCGTAACGGCATTGAAAGAGCCCGTGAGCTGACACAGATCTTTAACCGGGAAATCGCAGCGGACGCCAAACCGTTCCTTACTGCCGCCAAGATTGACGAAGACACGTACAAGGCGCTCAGCAAAGCAATCATTCGCGATCAGGATGCGCGGGAAAG
>CBDUPU010000247.1:0-3010 GCA_965369185.1 uncultured Rhodospirillales bacterium | reverse complement strand
ATCTGCTTGGTATCCAGCCCTGAATCGACCAGCTTGGAGCGCAGTGTCGCAAAAACCTGGCGTTCCTGCAGTGCGCTGATATAGGTCATTGCAGCAAGCAGGAAAAGGAGTAAGGCGCTGTATTCTTCCAGTCCGAAAAATACCGCATCGCGCAGAACTTCATGCTCCGCCCCCAGATCTTTAACCATAAATCCGATGATGATCCAGATAATCCCAGCGCCCAGCATCACAGGCTTCGATTTATGCAAGTGGGTGCGCTCTTCAAATAGCACTGCAACATATGCAAGGACGAAGACCAGCAGGCAGAGAATTGCTGCCGGGTGGTTTACTAGGGAAAGTCCGGCGTTGTGGGGGCTTGTTTCTGTTCCAGAGGCCCAAGCATAGGCAGGAAAAAAGAGGAAACAAAGGGTCAGGATCAGTGTCAGTAGTTTATTGGTCATTTTTTTACTCAGGTGTTGAACCGATTTCCACAGAACTCGGTTGTCAATCAGGGGGTAATCAATATATTTTTGATGCACCTAATAAGTTTTTGAAAAAGAATCAAGGATTATTTTATGAAAAGTGCGGGCGAGATACTCACGGCGTTCTGGCAGCGGTTCATTTTAGCAGAGAAGAGAATTGAAGCTAAAGTTGAAGAGGCTGAAGAGGTTGTAGTCCATGTTGTGGAGGATGTAACCGAAGAGGTCGAGGGGGTTGTCGCTGGTTCTGGTCATAAAATCGTTAAGTTAACGCGGGATTTTCTTCATCTTGAGGCCTCCGGCGGAATTTTGCTGATGATCGCTGCGGTTGCGGCGATGATTGTCGCCAATAGCCCGCTTTATGATCAGTATCATTATGTTCTCGAGAAAATGCTGTTCCGTATCGGCTTTTCTGACAAAAATCATTCATTTGATATAGAGCTAAATAATTCAATTCTTCATTGGATCAATGACGGCATGATGGCCGTGTTTTTCTTTCTCGTCGGGCTGGAGATCAAGCGTGAATTTCTGGGCGGGGAGCTGGCGAGCCGGGACCGCATTATTCTTCCGTCCCTTGCTGCGATCGGCGGCATGGCCGTGCCGGCAGCGATATTCTGGTTTTTAAACAGCGATATTCCTGAAAATCTTTCCGGCTGGGCCATTCCTGCAGCAACGGATATCGCCTTTGCGCTTGGCGTCCTGTCCTTGCTGGGCAACCGTGTTCCGCCCTCCCTTAAGATCCTGCTTCTGGCAATTGCGATCATCGATGATATTGGCGCGATCCTTATTATTGCCTTCTTTTATGCCGGAGAGATATGGGTGCCGCCTTTATTTTTCGCAGCCACGGCGCTGGTGGTATTGTTCTTGTTGAATCGCAATAACGTGACTGCCAAGACGCCATATTTCCTGACAACAGTGGTCTTGTGGGTTGCGGTTTTGCAGTCCGGTATTCATGCCACGCTGGCCGGGGTGGTCGCCGCGATGTTTATTCCGCTGCGTGATAATAAAAACCCTGCGGTGTCCCCGTTGAAGAAGCTGGAGCATGCAATCCATCCGTGGGTTGCCTTTGGTATCTTGCCTCTCTTTGCTTTTGCCAATGCCGGCGTTCCGCTTCTTGGTTTAGGAATCGAGGATTTGTTTAACCCTGTGTCCCTTGGTATTGCTGGCGGTCTGTTTTTCGGTAAGCAGATTGGTGTCTTTATGATGCTTTGGCTGGCGATTACCCTGCGCATTTCTCCGCGTCCGGAAGGAGTCAGCTGGGTGCAGCTATACGCCGTGTCTGTATTGTGCGGTATCGGTTTTACCATGTCGTTGTTTATTGGCACGCTTGCCTATAGTGATGCCGAGATGCAGGCCGCTGTGAGAATCGGCGTGATTGGCGGCTCTTTAGTCTCTGCACTTGTAGGCTACCTTCTGTTATTATACGGCAATAAAAACATCACCCATGAGGAGAGAACGGCATGAGCAACAAGACCCCGATTACAGTCGCATACGGTGACGGGATTGGTCCTGACATAATGGACGCAACGTTGCGTATTCTTGATGAGGCTGGTGCTGCGCTTGATATAGAGGAAATTAAGATCGGTAAAGACGTGTATGAAAGCGGCGTGCCGAGCGGTATTCCTGATGATGCCTGGGCGTCCTTGCGTCGCACGAAAGTCTTCCTGAAGGCGCCGATCACCACCCCGCAGGGCGGCGGTTACAAGAGCCTTAACGTAACGATCCGTAAGTTATTGGGACTGTTTGCAAATGTTCGTCCGTGTGTGTCTTATGCGCCTTATGTTGAAACCAAGCATCCGAATATGGATCTTGTGATCATCCGCGAAAACGAAGAAGACCTTTACGGCGGTATCGAATACCGCCAGTCGCAGGACGTGATGGCTTCGCTGAAGATTATCACCCGTCCCGGCACCGAGCGTATTGTCCGTTATGCTTTTGAATATGCCCGTGCCAATGGTCGCAAGAAGGTAACTTGCATGACCAAGGACAATATCATGAAACTCTCGGACGGCCTGTTTCATAAGGTCTTTGACGAGATTGGCGCGGAATATCCGGATATCGAGCAAAACCACATGATCATTGATATCGGCGCGGCCAAGGTCGCTTCGGCACCGCATATGTTCGATGTCATCGTGCTGCCGAACCTTTACGGGGACATTGTTTCTGATATCGCTGCCGAGGTTACCGGCTCTGTCGGGCTTGGCGGATCGTCAAATATCGGTGCGGATTTTGCCATGTTCGAAGCAGTGCATGGCAGCGCCCCGGACATTGCCGGGCAGGGAATTGCCAATCCTTCCGGGCTGTTACTTGGTGCGGTTATGATGCTGGTTCATATCGGGCAGGGCGATGTCGCCACGAAGATCCACAATGCGTGGCTGCGCACGATCGAAGACGGCATTCATACAGGCGAAATTTTCCGCACCGGAACCAGCAATACGAAAGTTGGTACGACCGGTTTTGCCGATGCGGTGATCGACCGGCTCGGCGCTGCGCCGGATAAGCTGAAGGCTGCGAATTATAATGGCGTTCAGGCCGGTGGTATGAAAATGCCG
>CBDUPU010000246.1:0-3016 GCA_965369185.1 uncultured Rhodospirillales bacterium | reverse complement strand
CGCTTATCCACGCGGCGACGATGGTGACGGCGGGCGTATTCCTGCTGGCGCGTTTCTCGCCGGTGATGGAATATGCGCCGCTAACGTTGCAGGTCGTTTGTATCGTCGGTGGTCTGACGGCCTTTGTCGCCGCGACGATCGGCCTGACCCAGTTTGATATCAAACGGGTGATTGCCTACTCGACGATGAGCCAGCTTGGCTATATGTTCTTCGCGATCGGTGTTTCAGCCTATCCGGCAGCGATTTTTCACCTGATGACCCACGCTTTTTTCAAGGCGCTTCTGTTCCTTGGCGCAGGTTCGGTCATTCATGCTATGTCGGATGAGCAGGATATGCGCAAAATGGGCGGTATCTGGAAGATGATCCCGACGACTTACGTTCTGATGTGGATTGGCAGCCTTGCGCTTGCCGGGCTACCGTTCTTTGCCGGGTATTATTCCAAGGACATTATCCTGGAAGCCGCCTGGGCTGATCATAGCTGGTTCGGCAATCTGGCTTACTGGCTTGGCATTGCTGCGGCGGTCATGACGGCGTTTTATAGCTGGCGCCTTATCCTGATGACGTTCCACGGCAAGCCGCGCGCGGATGAAAAGGTCATGGCGCATGTCCATGAATCTCCCTCTATTATGATTTCGCCGCTTGTTGTGCTGGCGACAGGGGCGATGCTGGCCGGTGCGTTCTTTTATGGCGGCTTTGTCGGTTCGGCCAGTAAGGCGGGACATTCGAAAGACCTTTCCAACATGTCCGGCTATGTGAATGTCTGGGACAAAGAGCATTTCTGGGGCGATAGTATTCTTGTTCTCCCGGAAAATGACACGGTGGAAGCCGCGCACCATGTGCCGGTATGGGTCAAAAAGCTTCCGATTGTTGCAGGGCTGGGCGGGATTTTCTTTGCTTATCTTCTGTATATGTGGCGCGAAGGCGCTGCGGGGCGCCTTGCTCGCTTGCTTGGGCCGTTATATCGCCTGTCCTTTAACAAGTGGTATTTTGACGAGCTTTATGACCGTCTGTTTGTGCGCAGTGCCGGCGGGCTTGGCAGGCTGTTTACGGTTGCGGACCGTAAGATTATTGACCGCTTCGGTCCGGACGGTGTTGCCGGCGTCTCTTATAAGGGCGGCAAGGTTCTGCAGCGTTTTCAGTCTGGCTATCTTTATCAGTACGCCTTTGTCATGATTATTGCGATTATCGCAGTCATGTCTTGGTTTGTTTACAAATTCACGTTGTAAGGGCGGGATGCGCGTATGATTGATTTTCCAATACTTTCCCTGATGACGGCGCTGCCACTGGTCGGCGCGCTGTTTATATTCGTAATCAGGGGCACTCCTGAGACAGTGGCGCGCAACGCGAAGTTTACCGCGTTTTATTGCTCCATCTTCACCTTTGCGCTCGCGCTTTATATGCTGGCGCGATTTGACGGCAACACGGCAGATTTCCAGTTTGTCGAAAAAGTAAGCTGGTTCCCGTCGCTTAATATCAATTATCATATGGGCGTTGACGGCATATCCGTGTTCTTTGTCGCGCTTTCAGCGTTTCTGACGCCGCTTTGCATTCTTGCCAGCTGGGATTCGATCAAGGATCGGGTCAAAGAATATATGATCGCTTTCCTTGTTCTGGAAACGATGATGATCGGCACGTTCTCTGCGCTTGATGCCGTCCTGTTTTACGTGTTCTTCGAAGGCGTTCTGATCCCGATGTTCCTGATTATCGGTATTTGGGGAGGTCCGCGCCGCGTTTATTCCGCGTTCAAATTTTTCCTGTATACGCTGCTCGGCTCTGTCTTGATGCTGGTGGCTTTGCTGACCCTTTATTTCCAGACGGGCACGACGGATATTCCTGCCTTGATGGAAAACCCGGTTGCCCGTGATCTGCAAATGTGGCTATGGCTGGCATTCTTTGCCAGCTTTGCGGTGAAAATGCCGATGTGGCCGGTGCATACGTGGCTTCCTGACGCCCACGTCGAGGCGCCGACTGCAGGTTCTGTTATTCTGGCCGGGGTGCTGCTGAAGATGGGCGGCTATGGCTTTCTGCGTTTTTCGATGCCGATGTTCCCGGAAGCGACAGCCTATTTTACCGATATGGTTTACTGGCTGTCGGTTGTCGCGATTATCTACACCTCGCTTGTCGCGCTTGTGCAGGAAGATATGAAGAAGCTGATTGCTTATTCATCTGTTGCGCATATGGGGTTTGTGACGCTCGGTATCTTTACGGCGACAACGCAAGGCGTTGAAGGCGGCATCTTCCAGATGATCAGCCACGGCATTGTTTCCGGCGCGCTGTTCCTTGCTGTCGGTGTTGTTTATGACCGCCTGCATACCCGGGAAATTTCCCGTTACGGCGGTATTGTCAAAAACATGCCGAAATATGCGACTGTCTTTATGATCCTGATGCTGGGCGCAGTCGGCTTGCCGGGGACTAGCGGTTTTGTCGGCGAGTTTCTGACCTTGCTGGGCATTTTCCAGGTCAATACGACTGTGGCTTTCTTTGCCACTAGCGGTGTTGTGCTCGGTGCTGCTTATATGCTCATCCTATACAAGCGCGTGGTCTTTGGTGAGGCGGTTAACGACGATGCCGCCAAAATGCCTGATTTGACTATGCGTGAATTTGCGACTTTTGTTCCTCTTATCGCTTTGGTGATCTGGCTGGGTGTCTTTCCGGGCTTTGTTATGGACCGCATTGCCCCATCGGTTGACAAGCTGATCTCTCAATACGAAGCCGGCCTAAGCGCGCCTGATGTGGGCGGTGTCAAGCCAGCGGCAGGGGAAACTTTATGGATGCCGGAGGTTTTGCGTCATGACTGAGATTAACTGGACAGGTATTGCGCCCGCTTTGCCGGAGCTGTCTCTTGCCGTTGCAGCCATGGTGCTTCTGCTTGTTGGTGTATTTCGCGGCAATGAAGGCACCAAACTGATTTCATGGGGCGCGATCGGCAGTTTTGCTTTGGCGGCACTGTTGCTGCTGGGCATGGACTGGGACCGTACAGTAGGTTTTAGCGGGCTGTTTGTCTTTGACCGGTTTG
>CBDUPU010000245.1:0-3047 GCA_965369185.1 uncultured Rhodospirillales bacterium | reverse complement strand
AAAGGCCGGCACCGAATAAGAAGCGTAAGATTTAATATCAAGGCCGTTATGGTCGAATTCTGATTCAATACGGTCACGCACCTCCATCGAGGCCAATTCGCCGCGTCCGTAATCGCCGATCGTTATAACCCGGTAAGATTTGTTGGTGCCCATTTCTGCATTCCCTCACGTCAGTTACATCCGGTTATTTCTACTACATAATCCATGATTTGTGGATATCGTTTTGTTTAAACAGGGCGCGCGGGCAAAAAGGCTTTCGGTTGGATTGTGGGTCGGTCATATCGGGTATTGCCCCCTGACCGATTGGCATTGGCGCGTGAAGCTCGCGCGCGGTGAAACAGGCTTACCGAATTCCTTTATCACCTATGTCGCCAACCAGATCGGATTTTACCCCGCGGCCGCCCAGGTCGATATCGTTGTCGGCATCACCTTTGCCACTGTCGTGATCATTACAATCGCGCTATGGATTAGAGATCAAGGAAATAGTAGCGCTAGACCTTAGGCTGCCACACGACGTTGCCTGATCGGTCTGTAATCGGGCTTGGGTGTGACGGCGTAGGATTGTTCATTTCAATGGTTACAGCGGCAACCTGCATATCTGCGCTTGCTTTAAACTGACCGCCAACATCCAAATCCGCGGCGCTATCAAAAATATCGTATCCCATAACAAATAACCCCTAAAAAATTGCAAAAAACACTCACTATATGGTCTCAATTCAGGCTTAAAGACAGGTTAACAAAAGCCCTGTAGAAGTGAGTGCAAACAATGTTACCTTAGGGACGGATTATTAAGGTGGATGGCGCATGATCACAATACTTGATGGCGGAATGGAGCGAGAGCTGGAGCGGATGGGTGCGCCGTTTCGGCAGCCTGAGTGGTCGGCGCTGGCGTTGATGGATGCGCCTGAAGCTGTGCGCGATGCCCATTTATCATATGTGCAGGCGGGGGCGGAGGTTTTTACGACCAATGCCTATGCTTGTGTGCCGTTTCATATCGGGGAAGAGCGCTTTGCCAAGATGGGGCGCGATTTGATTGCGCTGGCGGGCAAGCTTGCCCGTGAAGCAGCGGATACGGGTGTATTCCGCCGCTATTCGGGTCGTATAACCCGCAATTATTTGATGCGGCGCGCGTGCCTGACATTCTTATACCCCTTATCGAAGAGCAAGCGCCCTATGCTGATTTCTGGCTGGTGGAAACGCTGTCTTCGGTTGAGGAGGCTTTCTGGCTGGAATATAACGATGAACCTATAGAATAAATCATGGAGATATTTATGAAATTCAGCGAAGCCGTTAAGCACTGCCTGCAAAATTACGTGAATTTTTCCGGCCGCGCCCCGCGCTCGGAATACTGGTTCTTTGTCCTGTTCATGGTTGGTGCAATGGTCGTTGCCGGTATTATAGACGGCGCCATCACCGGCGGTATTCTGGGCACGGTTGTTTCCCTTGGCCTGTTCCTGCCATGCATCGCCGTTGGCATTCGCAGGCTGCACGACCTTGATAAAAGCGGCTGGTGGTACTTGCTGGTTTTCATCCCGATCATCGGCAGTCTGGTGCTGCTGTTCTGGTATGTGCAAAAAGGCACTGACGGCGCGAACAGCTTTGGCGAAGACCCGCTGAACGGCAGCGCGGTGCCGGTCAAGCGCGCGCTCTAATCAAACGGTAAAAAGGTAAAACCTTTATCCAGCATATATTGCACAAGATCCAGCGGGACTTGTGCAATATCGGGCTGATCGTGGAACAGGGTGACCTGCGCGCCCTGCCCGCTACACAGCCACGGATCATCATCGATTTTGCGCTTCAGGTCATCGATCGTTTTATAGTCCCATTGCCCCTGATGACGACCGGTCAGCATCCAGTCGCAGGATGAATAGGTAAATAGGCAATCAGCAGCATGTGCCACGTCTTCATTTTGATAAAGCGGGTGGGTGACGTTTTTATAAGGCTGGGTAAAACCTTCGGCCTTCAAATAACCCTGCAGGCGCCGGACTTTTTCATCACCGCCAAGATCCACGGCCTTGCCGGCGGCAACCGCGGCGATGATCTCACCAAAGCGCCGTTCCAGCCGGTCGCCGTCCCCCTTATCAAGATAAGGAAAGCGGAAATGCTTGCCTGTCCGTGGCCGCCCGGCCTCGCGGTAGGCGCGGTCGATCAGGATTTCGGTTTTCTCGATCTCTCCCACAATTTCTTCATAAGTGAGTGATCCGGAAGGTTTGTGCGCGTAGCTGTGGTTCGCAATGGTCATCCCCTTGTTTATAGCGCGAACGACCGGGGCGAAGTTTTGTTCCATCAGGTCGCCGCGGCAAAAAAGCTGCGCCGGAATGTCGCGCGCGGCAAGGAAATCAACCAGCGCATCCATGTGTGGCGACGGGGAATCATCAATCGTCAAATAGGCTTCAAGGCTCATCGCGCATAATCTCCAGCAAACCGCGAAGTGTGATAAACGGGTCGGTAACAATATGAACCGGCATCGCCTGTAGCTGCGCTTTCACCAGCGGCAGCGGCTCACCGATAAAATAGCGCAGGAATGTGTCGCGGTCGAACGCGTCTTCTGCGACCAGCCGGTGCATGACGCCGCCATCCATATACAGACCGGCATAGGCATGGCCGTAAATCGCCGCCTGATGGGCGAACATGCCGAGAAATTCGTGGTAAAGCCGTAGCGGATTGGCATGAAGAAAGCTGTTTTTATCTTGCAGCAATTCCTCCGGCGCCGCCGCTTCGACCGGATGGCCATGGAGCATACAAGATGCCTGATAAAGCAGCGCAAGACCGGGTCCGCTGATGATGTCTTCGGCGCTGACATCGCGATCATTGGGTTTCAAACGCCCGACCAGCTTGATCACCGTATGCTGCTCGTCGGTGCGGCAAGGCACGTCCATCTGGCCGCCATAGGTTTCCTGCACCGCCCTGCCCTCTCCATAGGCCAGCCCCAAGCCTGTGCCGGAGCCAAGCACGGCATAACGCGTTTGCGCCAGATCATTTTCTGCGCCCTGCTGCACGGTATAAAGCTGCTCCGGTCCCGCCGCCATCGCGCCGCGCGCACCGGC
>CBDUPU010000244.1:0-3065 GCA_965369185.1 uncultured Rhodospirillales bacterium | reverse complement strand
TGCCAAAACCGGGTATGCGCTAACGAACAGAGCGTAACAGTAAAATGGTATAAAGAGCGGGTATCTAGACGATGCCCGCTTTTTTTGCCTGATCTTCCAGACTCGTCGGGCCTTTAATGGCCATAGAGCCCTTGCGCCCGGTCTGTGACCCAACCGGAACCTCGTTCCCTTCAGCGAGCGCCTTCAGGATTTCAACGATGCTCTCTTTCGTCAGGTCTTCGTAGTAATCGTCGTTAATCTGGACCATCGGCGCATTCACGCATGCACCCAGACACTCAACCTCCATAAGAGTAAAGAGCCCGTCTTTGGTCGTCTCACCCATATGGACTTTTAAATGCTTCTCTGCAGCCTTGACCACATCGGCAGAACCGCACAGCCAGCATGGCGTCGTTGTGCACAGCTGCACAAGGTGCTTGCCGACTGGCGCCAGATTATACATTGAATAGAAGGTCGCGACTTCATATACGCGCACAGGCGGCTGGCCGACAATATTGGCAATTTCATCCATAGCCGCGCGCGGAATCCAGCCCCCGTAAGGCGGCTCGGCCTTCAAACCATCTTCAGCGACCTGGCGCTGCGCGAGATCGAGCAAGGGCATAATCGCACTGCGCTGCTTGCCCTTCGGATAACGTGCAAGGATTTCCTCGACTTTCTTGGTATCACGAAAAGCGAAGCTCTCCGGCTGGTAATCGGCGTTCAGGTCAAAAGGCTTTTTCATGGGTAAGTCCTACATCAGTATATTGCCAAGGCATGTTTACAATATCGCCGCCGAAATTCAAGCAAAGAAACGTTTTTTGACAGTTTCCAAAACTTATGCTTATAAGGATACAACAGGAGAGAAAACTATGAAAAATGATTTCAGCCCGAAAGCGCAAGGCATAACGCGTCCGGATTTCTTCCATGGACAGGTCGTTGAAAATAACGGCACGTTCAAAATCGAATGGAACGATCCGCGCAGTGGTTCTTGCCTGCTGAATGAACAAGAGCTGCGTGCACGCGAAGAAAGCAGCCGCATGGCACTAACCGGCAACCTATCACACGCCGACAGCGAAGAGTGGCAGTATCAACGCAATGTTAATTACAGCGCGGAATACGGGCTGGAAAAGTTACAGCGTCACAAAATCGCATACGATAAGGCGCTGGACACCCCGCTCCGCCCGGTCATTCCGAATTAAATGTAAATAAAACTAGCGATCAATCTCGCCGAACACGACGTCCATCGAACCGATGATACTGACAGTATCGGCGAGCATGTGCCCCTTGCTCATGAAATCCATCGCCTGCAAGTGGGCAAAGCCCGGCGCGCGGATATGGCAGCGATACGGCTTGTTGGAACCGTCGGAGACAAGATAAACGCCAAACTCGCCTTTCGGCGCTTCTACGGCAGTATAAGTTTCACCGGCAGGAACGTGGAAGCCCTCGGTATAAAGTTTGAAATGGTGGATCAGCGCTTCCATCGAACCTTTCATTTCAGCCCGTGGCGGCGGCACGACTTTATAATCATCAATCATGACCGGACCGTCCGGAAGCATTTTCAAACACTGTTTCATCATGCTGACCGACTGGCGCATTTCTTCCATACGGACAAGGTAACGGGCATAGCAGTCGCCCGTCTTGCCCACAGGAATATCAAATTCCAGCTCGTCATATACCTCGTAAGGCTGCGCTTTACGCAGGTCCCAGGCCAGACCGGACCCTCGCAGCATCGGGCCGCTAAAGCCCCAATCCACGGCATCGTCGGCGCTGACGGAACCAATATCGACAGTCCGCTGCTTGAAAATACGGTTTTCGGTTAGCAGCTCATCCAGATCATCAATAACTTTGAGAACTGAATTCTCACACCAATCCATCATGTCCTCGGCCAGCCCCGCCGGCATGTCATAGCGAACGCCTCCGGGACGGATATAGTTGGCGTGCAGCCGCGCACCACAGACACGATCATAAAACTCCATCCCCTTCTCACGCTCTTCAAACCCCCAGAGCGCGGGCGTAATAGCGCCGACATCAAGAGCGAACGTCGTAATGTTGAGCAGATGGTTCAGAATACGGGTCAGCTCGGAAAACAGCACACGAATGACCTGAGCGCGGCGCGGCGGCGTAATGCCGAGCAGCTTCTCCGTTGCCATGGCAAAAGCATGCTCCTGGTTCATCGGGCTCACATAATCAAGCCGGTCGAAATAAGGCAGCGCCTGCGTATATGTTTTATACTCAATCAGCTTCTCGGTGCCGCGGTGCAAAAGACCGATATGCGGATCCGCCCGCTCGACAACCTCGCCGTCCATCTCCAGCACCAGACGCAAAACGCCGTGCGCTGCAGGGTGTTGCGGGCCGAAATTCATCGTATAGGGACGAATCTGCGTTTCTTTGGCTATTTCAATCTTGTCATCGGCAGTCATGATTTTGCCTTTTCTTTATCAGTGCGGTAATCCGTCCAGCCATGCCCCGGCTTGGTCGCTTTTTCGTCCCCGGGAAGCTGGACATCCGTCAAACCTTCCCACGGGCTCATAAAGTCAAAACGACGAAAATCCTGCGTCAGCTTCACAGGCTCATAAACGACCCGGCGCAGTTCCTCGTCATAACGCAGTTCGACATAACCGGTAAGCGGAAAGTCTTTACGCTGCGGATGCCCTTCAAAACCATAATCCGTAAGGATACGGCGCAAATCAGGATGATCACTGAAATAAATTCCGAACATGTCCCAAACCTCACGCTCGAACCAGCCAGCAGCGCTGTACAGATTGGTTACGGTCGGCACAGGTGTTTCTTCCGAAGCCTGAATCTTTACGCGAATACGGTGATTCTGAGTCAGTGACAAAAGCTGATAGACGACGTCAAAGCGCTCTTCGCGCTGGGGATAATCAACTGCGGTCACGTCAATGAACATCTTGCAGTCACATTCACGATCATCACGCAGGAACTGCAGCACTTTGCAGATCGCATCCCGCTTGGCGTACAACGTCAGTTCACCATTCGCCATTTCATGCGAGGTGATCAGACCTTCCAGTTTTTCCGTGGCATGTTCCGCCAGATCCAGCAGAGCTTCATCAGACATATTGCAAGTCGCT
>CBDUPU010000243.1:0-3072 GCA_965369185.1 uncultured Rhodospirillales bacterium | reverse complement strand
AATAGCGTCGTAGGGCGCAGCTGCCGGCCAGCCTAGCCGGTTGCTTTCTTTGTGCGCGCGCAAACGGTGCGGTTGATCGCCTTTGGCCGGAAGATTTGCGAGCGTATGTACTTCACCGGCAAGGCGCGCCATGACGGCGGCGTCGTACCCTGTGCCAGAGCCTATATCCAGAACTTTGTCGGTCGGTTCAAGGTTCATTAAATGCACCATTGTGGCGGTAATAAAAGGCTCTGGGATGACATAGCCCTGTCCGACGGCAGGCAGGGCGACATTGTGGTAGGCAAGGCGCTGGAACGGGTGTGTGACATAGTGATGACGCGGCACTTGCGCCATTGCCTTTATCACCTTGTCGTCAATTTTGTAGATGCCGCTTTTGGTGCCGGTAAGCAGGGCGGTCATCCTGATTTCATTGCAAAGGGCATGGCGTTTTAAGTTCATCAGGCTTTGATCGCCGCCCAGAAACAGGAGCAACAGCAGCGCGGACACCAGTGACAGTAAGTCATTGGCACGGCGCAGCCGTGGATCATGCTTTATTGCAAAAGCCGTTTGCTGGAAAATTCTTACGATATGGCGCTCCGGTTCTTTGTTTCGGATGCGCTTAACGTATTGAATTTGCTGGTTTATCAGGGGTTCCCAAATACGCGCCCGAAAATTTTCTCTCTGTTTTTAGTATAGTGGGAGAAATCGAAAATTTCGGTTAACGCGGCGGGATCCATGGATTTTTTGACATCTTCGTCCGCTTGCAGCAATTCGAGGAATGGTGTTTTGCCGCCGCTTTCCCAAACCTTCATAGCGTTGCGCTGGACGATGCGGTAGGCGTCTTCGCGACTGATCCCGGCTTGCGTCAGGGCGAGCAGGACGCGCTGCGAAAAGACCAGGCCGCCGAGCTTGTCGAGATTGGCCTGCATAGTGTCGGGGTAAACGAGCAGGTTTTCGACCAGCCCGGTCAGGCGGGCAAGAGCAAAATCAAGGGTGACGCAAGCGTCTGGCCCGATATTACGCTCGACCGAGGAATGCGAGATATCGCGCTCATGCCACAAAGCAACATTTTCCAATGCCGGTGTGACGGTGCTGCGCACCAGTCTGGCAAGGCCGGTGAGGTTTTCGCTCAGGATCGGGTTGCGCTTGTGCGGCATGGCGGAGGACCCTTTTTGTCCGGCGCTGAAATATTCCTCGGCCTCGCGCACTTCGGTACGTTGCAGGTGGCGGATTTCAACCGCGATATTTTCGATCGAACTGGCGATCACGCCGAGCGTGGCAAAGAACATGGCATGGCGGTCGCGCGGGATGACCTGCGTGGCGATCATTTCCGGTTTCAGACCCATCTTTTCGGCGACATATTCCTCTACTTCCGGGGCGATGGTGGCATAGGTGCCAACAGCGCCGGAGATGGTGGCAACGGCGATTTCCTCGCGCGCGGCTTTAAGGCGCTCCAGCCCGCGGGCGAAGGCGGCGTAGTGGTTTGCCAGTTTCAGGCCGAAGGTGGTCGGCTCTGCGTGGATGCCGTGGCTGCGGCCAACGCACATTGTGTCTTTATGCTCCAGCGCACGCTTTTTCAGGGCGGCGAGCAACTTCTCCATGTCCTTGATCAGCAGGTCGGCCGACTGGGTGAGCTGCGCCGAAAAGGCGGTGTCGACAACGTCAGAGGAGGTCATGCCCTGATGGACGTAACGCGAGTCGGGGCCGATAAATTCGGCGACACTGGTCAGGAAGGCGATAACGTCGTGTTTGACTTCCTTTTCGATCTCATCAATGCGGGCAACGTCGAAATTGCCTTTTTCGCGCAGGACTTTCGGCACGCTGTTCGGAATGACGCCCAGCTCCGCCATTTTCTCGCAGGCGAGTGTCTCGATCTCAAGCCAGATGCGGAAACGGTTCTCGGCTTCCCAGATGGAGGCCATTTCGGGGCGAGTGTAACGTGGGATCATTGCTCTTTTATCCTGCTTCGCTGATGTGGGGTTTGTTGCGAGGGCTAAAATAGCAGGCTGGGAAAATATTACAATTGCTGAAGGAGGCTTAGAGTAGCCCCATCGTTTTAAAGCTGCTGGTGCCTTTTTTCGATACGATAATGTGGTCGTGGATAACGATGCCGAAGGTCTGGCCGGCAGCGGTGATGGCGCGGGTCATGTCGATGTCGGCTTGTGAGGGGCTGGGGTCGCCGCTTGGGTGGTTGTGGCACAGGATCATGGCGGTAGAGCCGAGTTCGAGGGCGCGTTTCATAATCTCGCGCGGGTAGGCCGGTGTGTGATCGACGGTGCCGGTCTGCTGGATTTCGTCGGCCATCAGCTCGTTTTTCTTGTTCAGGAACAGGATGCGGAAGCTCTCGCGGGTTTCGTGCGCCATGGTCGCGGCGCAGTAATCAAGCAGGCGCGACCAAGAATTCAGGATCGGCTGCCCCATCACTTCCTGTTTTAACATGCGGTGGGCAGAGGCTTGCACGGCCTTGAGCGCGGTGATCGAGGTGTCGGACAGGCCGTCAAATTTTTTTAGTTCGCTGACCGGCGCATTGAGGACGCCTGCGAAGTTGCCGAAACGGGCGATCAGATCTTTGGCCAGCGGCTTGATGTCACGGCGCGGGATTGCCATGAACAGAACAAGCTCCAGCATTTCATAGTCGGCGAGGGCATCGGCGCCGCCATTTAAAAACCGCTCGCGCAGCCGGTCACGGTGGCCGTGATAGTGGGGCTTGTCTTTTTTGACGGCTGTCTCACTCATAAGGCGGTTTTGTCCAGCCTTTGGGCGAGAGTGTGAATATCTCGTAGCCGTCTTCGGTGACTGCCAGCGTGTGCTCGAACTGTGCCGAGAGGCTGCGGTCGCGGGTGACGGCGGTCCAGCCGTCGGGCAGGACCTTGGTCGTCCAGTCGCCGGCATTGATCATCGGTTCGATGGTGAAGAACATGCCGGGCTCCAGCACCAGGCCGGTGTTCGGCTCGCCGTAATGCAGAACGGACGGCGCGGCGTGGAATGTCTGGCCGATACCGTGGCCGCAGAAATCACGGACAACAGAAAATCTGGCGTCTTCAGCGACTTTCTGGATCGCGTGGCCTATATCGCCGAGCGTAACGCCGGGGC
>CBDUPU010000242.1:0-3161 GCA_965369185.1 uncultured Rhodospirillales bacterium | reverse complement strand
TGGCGGCGGCGGGGGCGGCGGCGGCGGCTATTTAAACACAGCCGTTACAGAGGCAGGAGCGACATCAACGACTGGTGGCCTTGGCGGCACAGCAAGCGGTCAGGCCGGCGGCGATGGCAGCGTAACGATTGCATGGTCCGGAGGCAACGGCGGCGGTGGTGGTGCGAAGCTTGAATTTTGTGATGGATCGAGCTGGACGGAATTCTGGGGATCAGCCAGCGCTGGCGCAGGGTCCGCCATACCGAGCAGCTCAAACCCCTGCTACGGCAACGGCACCGGCACATGCCTGTTTATGACAGGCAGCTTCTGGAACGGCAATCTTGGTGGCCTTTCCGGCGCCGATAGTAAATGCGCGAGCGAGGCGACCAGCGGCGGCCTTACCGGCACATATAAGGCGGTCATTTCCAGCTCTACCACCAACGCCAAAGACCGCTTTACCGTGACCTATCCAGTGGTGTCTCCCAGCGGCATTATTATCGAAAATTCCAATTTATGGGCAGGCGCTCTGGAAGTCCCGGTGATCTATAGAGAAGACAGTACAGTTTATAGCGGTGTGACGGTCTGGACCGGCTCCGACAGCACCGGAGTCAAAACCGCCGACCATTGCAGCAACTGGACCAGCAGTTCCGGCGCCGTTGACGGCACGATCGGCGACAACAGCCAAACGGGCGGCAAATGGCTGGAAGACTCTCCCGGCTTTTCGCCTGGTACCTGCGATTTTCTTGAACGACTCTATTGCATGTTGGGAACGGGGCTGTAATAAAAATGAAGCATATTGGCAAAGAAAAAATATATGTCCTGCCCATAATGGCGCTCCTGATTATTTTTTGCAGTCAGGCACATGCACAGGAAACCTCGGCCAGCTTTACCGGCGGCGCGGTCAAGGTCGGTTACGATAATCGCAGCTGCGATGCCAGCTCGACCGGCGCGGTGCGTTACAGCAGCGCCCTGAAATGCCCGGAACTATGCGATGGCACAGATTGGCTCAACACGTCCTGCTCGGATAATACCGGTGCAACGCTGCCCACCAGCCAGAACCCTTGCTATGGTAACGGCACTGGCACTTGTCTGTTTGTTACCGACGATCTCGGTTTTTACAACGGCAATCTTGGCGGACTTTCCGGCGGCGACAGCAAATGCGCAACAAAAGCGACCAATGGCGGGCTGACCGGCACCTACAAGGCGGTGATTTCGAGTTCAACCACCAATGCCAAAGACCGCTTTACCGTCACTTACCCGGTCGTTTCACCCAATGGCCTGATTATTGAAGATACGAATTTATGGGCGGGGGCGCTGGAGCATGCGCCGGCCTTTGACCAAAACGGCGCGCCGAATGTGGGAGTCACACTATTCTGGACCGGCTCTGATAGTGCCGGCGTTAAAACCAGCAACCATTGCACCAACTGGACCAGCAGCTCCAGCGGCGTTAACGGCACGGTTGGCCGCAATGACATGACCAACGGCGAGTGGATTGAGGACAACCCCGGTTTTTCGCCAGACCCCTGCAATCAAAACAAATATCTTTACTGCATGCTGGCAACCGGGCTGTAAAAGCCTGCGGTCTTCGATCAGGTTACGGCTTGATGTCCGGGCCTTGTTTGTTGTGGCTTGAATTTACGCACCATTTACCGCACAGGCGGTTAAACAGTTTTTTCAAGCCCCGCAACCAGCCGCCTGCGGGGCTCAGGCCTTTCCCTGCAGGATAGCCTCGATCTGGCTGGTGACCTCCTCGATCGGCTTGTTGCCGTCGATCACCGGCACATCGCCCTGCGCCCGGTAATAGGGCAGCACCTTGGCGGCGTAGTCATTATACTGGGCAAGGCGGTTTTTCAAAGCATCGAGATTATCGTCACTACGCCCTTCTTCGGCGGCGCGCTTTTCCATGCGCTCAATCAGCTTGTCCTGATCAACGGCAAGTTCCATGACAATGTCGATTTTCTTGCCGCGCTCGGCGAGCATTTTTTCAAGCGCTTCGGCCTGCGCCACCGTGCGCGGGAAACCATCAAAGATAACGCCTTTTGCGCAATCCGGAGAATCGATGCGGTTGGCGATCATGCCGATGACAACTTCGTCCGGCACCAGTTCGCCGCGATCCATGATCTCTTTGGCTTTTGTGCCGAGCTCTGTTCCCGCGGCAATCTCGGCGCGCAGCATGTCGCCTGTGGAAAGCTGCTGCAGCCCGTGCTGCTGCTGGATGATCTTTGCCTGCGTGCCTTTACCGGCAGCCGGGGGGCCAAAAAAGATTACGTTCATCGCTTGCGTCCTCTCAATTTGGATTTTTTGATCAGCCCTTCATATTGGTGGGCAATAAGGTGCGAATGAATTTGCGCCACCGTGTCGAGCGTCACCGTCACGACAATCAGCAGGCTGGTACCGCCGAAATAGAACGGCATCGCAAAACGCGCGAGCAACCATTCCGGCAACAGGCAGATGAAGACCAGATAAAGCGCGCCCACCGTGGTGATACGGGTCAGCACGAAATCGAGATATTCCGCGGTCGGCTTGCCCGGACGGATGCCCGGCACAAAGCCGCCATAACGCTTGAGCATATCGGCATTCTCCTGCGGGTTAAAAACAACCGCAGTATAGAAAAAGCAGAAGAACATGATCAGCGCGCCATAAAGCACCATATAAGTCGGCTCACCGTGCTGAAGGAAACGCGCGATACCTGCGGTCAGGTCCGTGCCTTCGGCGCCGCTAAAACCAACAATGGTCAGAGGCAGCAGCAGCAGCGAGGACGCGAAGATCGGCGGGATAACACCAGACGTGTTCATCTTCAGCGGCAGGAAGTTCTGGTCGCCCATGAACATGCGGTTGCCGACCTGGCGCTTCGGATACTGGACAACGACGCGACGCTGCGCACGCTCCATAAAGACGATCAGGACAATCACGGCAACGACCATCGCGAACATGGCGAGCAGCTCGATAAAGCTGAACTGACCCTGACGGCCAAGCTCCAGCGTGCTGGCAACAGCGCGCGGCAATTCGGCGACAATACCGGCAAAGATGATCAGCGAGATACCGTTCCCGACGCCGCGCTGGGTAATCTGCTCGCCCAGCCACATCAGGAAGACCGTACCGCCGACAATGGTAATGACTGTTGAAAGGCGGAAGAACAGGCCCGGATCGGTGACAAGTTCACCGGCCTCAAGGCTCACGGC
>CBDUPU010000241.1:0-3199 GCA_965369185.1 uncultured Rhodospirillales bacterium | reverse complement strand
AGCTTGATAGCGTTAACATGGTTAATGCGCTGAAAGTGGCGGAATCGCGCGGCATTGAAATTTCCGAGACTAAAACCGGATCGTCACAGGATTTTCGCAGTCTGATTACGGTGCGGGTGGTGACGGAAAAGCGCGAGCATGTTGTCGGCGGTACATTGTTTACCGGCAAGGAGCCGCGGATCGTTAATATTGACAATGTTCCGATTGAAGCGGCGCTGGCACCGCACATGCTGTATATCCGTAATGAAGACAAGCCGGGCCTGATTGGCGGGCTTGGGACGATTCTCGCGGAAGCCGGGCAGAATATCGCCGATTTCCGTTTGGGGCGGATTGGACAGAGCGAGCGTGCCGTGGCGCTGGTTGCGCTGGATCAGGCGCTATCGGACGAGATATTTGAAAAGGTGAAGGCACTGCCGCAAATTCGCCAGGTACAAAGGCTGGTATTTTAGGCAGGCTACAGCCAGATACAGAAGATTTATTGAGGAAGCGGGCGGGTTTTATGACCTGCCCGTTTTTTCTATGCGGAACTCAGTCGATAAAAAAAGCGTCTTTGTCTTCGATGGCCGCACCGGCACTGGCGCATTTGGCAAAATAACGTTTGCAGGCGTCTTTTAATTCGGCAGTAAGTTCTGTGCCAAAAGCGCCGCCGTCACCTTTCATATTGTTATTAATAATAAGGTTAAGCGTGTTTTGGTGGGCTTCGACAATTGTCAGGACGTCTTTGTCTATCTTTTTAATGGTTTCAAGAAAATTGAGCATGATATTGGCGAGGCTGCCGACGAGGGGAAAATTAAACATCGAGGCATTTGCCTTGACTTGCATGACGGGCGCGATCAAATCCGCGATCAGGACGCTGTCGTCTTGTGTCTTGTCCTTGATGTTTTTGCGGGCCCGGTCGATGGCCTCTTGTAGTTCGGTAAAATATTGTTCGGCCAGCGGTTTGAAATCGACGTCGTTATTATCGATCAACTCTTGGGAATGTGCGATTTTTTCTTCATCGATAGGCCCGATACCGACTTTGGCCTGTAACATACGATTTGCTTTGACGATGCGCGCTTTTTTGCTGTCGGAATTCATTCTCGCTTTTACGCCTTTTTATCCATTGACTGGAGTTGATCTTGTTCTGCCGTTTTGGGCATCTTCTTCGCGGCGGAACGGGCCTTTGTAGTTCGGGTTATCACGGCGGCGGCGATCCGGGCCGAAATAATCGGCGCAATCGATAAAATCACGCGGTTTATTTATGACATAGGCGATGCGTTTTGCCAGATCGTTCGCGGAAAAAGGTTTAACCAGAAATTCGGTTACACCGGCGTCACGCGCTTCAGACACGCGGCTCATGGCGCTGTAGCCGGTAACGAGAATGATCGGTACCATTCGATTCGGAGACATTGTGTTGGTGCGGATTTCATGGGTCAGCTCGATGCCGTTAACCGGCTCCATATGCCAATCAGCGATGATAATGTCAGGATTATGCTTTTTGACTTGTTGATAGCCGTCTTCACCATTTTCAGCAGAATAAATCATGCCGACATCCATGGTGTCCAGGACAGAAGCGATGAGCTTGCGCATGGGCGCGGTGTCTTCAACGATCAAGATACTTAATTTTTTAAAATCAAAGGCCATTTTTTATAATAACAAAATAAGTGCGTGCTTATACTATATATCAGTTCTTTTTAAGAAAATCCTTACGAAATAAAATTTTTCAGCAGCTTACGTCTTATATACAAGATAGTTGTACGACAAAGGTTTGAAAAGAGAAACCTTTGTAAAAACATGGAAAAGGCGTTTGAGAAAAACCAGACATTGATTTTGCTGAAAAGCGCACAAAAAGTCAACTGCTTGCAAAATGAAATTATGTTTTCGCCGCTTGTGAAGGTCTGCGCGCTGTTTATATAGTGGCGGTAAGAAAAATGATGCGGCGAAGGAAAGGATGAATCATGAGCAACCGGTTAAATCTTTTGCGTGATAAGGCTTTTGTAAGTGGCGACTGGGTCGCGGCGAAGTCGGGCAGCCGCTTTGATGTTGTTAATCCGGCGAACGGTGAAATTATTGGCGCGGTTCCGGATATGGCGGCGGCGGATACCGAAAAGGCTGTGGCGGCAGCGCATAAGGCTTTTCCGGGCTGGAGGGTAAAAACGGCCAAGGAGCGAGCGCAAATTTTGCGCCGCTGGTATGATCTGGTGATGGAGCATGCAGATGCTTTGGCGGCGCTACTGACGGCAGAGCAGGGAAAACCGCTTGCCGAAGCACGCGGAGAGGTGGTTTACGGCGCGTCCTTTATTGAATGGTATGGCGAGGAGGCCAAACGGGTTTATGGCGATACGATTCCCAGCCATAAAGAGGATGCCCGCGTTATTGTCACGCGTGAGCCGGTCGGGGTGGTCGGTGCGATTACGCCATGGAATTTCCCCAATGCGATGATTACGCGCAAGCTGGCGCCCGCGCTGGCGGCGGGATGCACGGCGGTGTTGAAACCGGCGGAAGATACGCCGCTTTCGGCGCTGGCATTGGCGGTTTTGGCCGAAGAGGCAGGGGTGCCGCCGGGCGTTTTTAACATTGTAACTGCCTCGAAAGATAATGCGGCGGAAGTTGGGAGGGTTTTGACGACCGATGAGCGCGTACGCAAGATTTCTTTTACCGGCTCGACAGGAGTCGGGCGCCTGCTCATGAAGCAAAGCGCCGATACGGTCAAAAAAGTTTCTCTCGAACTGGGGGGGAATGCGCCGTTTATCGTATTTGAAAGCGCGGATCTTGATAAGGCGGCAGAAGGGGCGGTTATTTGTAAATTCCGCAATGCCGGCCAGACTTGTGTCTGCGCCAACCGGATTTATGTTCAGGATTCGGTGTATGACAAATTTGCCGAGAAGCTGGCGGCGCGTATGAGCGGTCTTAAAATGGGGCCGGGCACTGAAGATGACGTTAAAATCGGGCCTTTGATCAATGAGCAGGGGATCAAGAAGGTCGAGCAGCATGTTAGTGATGCGCTGAATAAAGGCGGCGAACTGGTTTGCGGCGGTCATCGCAAAGGGGACTCTTTGTTTTTCGAGCCGACGCTGATCAAGAATATGAAGGAAGATATGCTGGTCAAGCAGGAAGAAACATTCGGACCAGTCGCTGGTTTGTTCCGGTTTGGTAGTGAAGAGGAAGTTATTCGCAAGGCCAATGATACGATTTACGGGCTGGCCTCTTATTTTTACAG
>CBDUPU010000240.1:0-3202 GCA_965369185.1 uncultured Rhodospirillales bacterium | reverse complement strand
ATAGAGGTCGCCAACACGGATCAGCGCCTCGATATCGTTATGATCGGTAAAGAGCTTGTTGAGCTTTGCCAGCGCAGCATCCTGCTTGCCGGCTTCGGCCAGCAATTCTGCGGCATGGCGCTGCACGGCCAGATAAGAAGGGTGATCTTCGGGAATATTGCTCAGCTCCAGAATGGCTTCATCAAAACGGCCGTTGCGGGTCAGCGTATCAGCAAGCAAAAGCCGCGCGTCGGTCAAAGCCGGATCAAGGGCAAGCGCCATGTTGGCAAACAGCTTGGTACTGCTGTCGCTATGCTCCTGATAGAGGATATAGGCCATATCATAAAGCGCCATCGCCGCGCCCTGTTGCACAGCCGTCACTTTCAGCGGCTCGACAAGATCGAGAATATTGCCGCCCTTGTCTTTTCTGATCTCCGCAACCTTATCGGCAAGGCGCTTGTTTGTGCTGTCCTGCGCGAAAACGCCTTCATACAGGGCAGCCGCCTGTTGGTATTCCCCTTGAATCGCCAGCAAATCGGCTGTGCGCTCGGCATCACCATTTGACAATGTTCCGGCGCTGATCAAACGATCTGTGAATTCCTTAATCGCGGGTTTGTCACCAAGATACGTCGCCAGCAAGGCCGCATGGTACAAATGAATGGTGGTTTCGTTAAAACCTTCAATATCCAGCTTTCCTTCGGATGCGGACGCCCAGCCACGCAGGATCGGCTTGACGAAATCAGTCATATCGCCTTGTGACATGGCATCAAGATTTTCATACACGCCATCCATATTGCCTTCGGCCATGTCCCTGACAGCAACAATCATCAGCGCCAGCCCCGTATCGTCATCGATCTGGATCAGCTCCTGCGCCCGCTTGGCTGCAAGATCGATATCGCCAATACCGATCGCAAGGATCATGGAACGCCGCACGAGATCGGCATTGTCCGGATCTTCAACAAGGATCTGGTTGATATAATGATTGGCCGCCTGCCAGTCATACTGGCTCTGGGCGAAATGGCTAGACAGGTATTTACCGGCAACGCCCTTACTGAGAGGCGGCGTCATCACACCGGAATGTTCGCCGCCCGGCGTCTGTAGCCCGGCGAGCTGAAAGGTTTCTTGCTGTGCGATCGCTGAATTCATCAGGCCACAAAAGGCAACAGCGCCCATCAAGGCGAAGGTACGAAAATTTTTGTTAATCATCCCACTCACTTCTTCAATAATTTACATGTGCCAGAATTTTACATGTTCGGGTAATTGGGGCCGCCCCCGCCTTCGGGCACGGTCCATTCGATATTCTGCGCCGGGTCCTTGATGTCGCAGGTTTTACAATGGACACAGTTTTGCGCATTAATCACAAACTTCGTTTCTCCGCCATCTTCGACATATTCATATACCGCTGCGGGGCAGTATCTTTGTGCCGGTCCATCATATTGTGGCAGATTTTGGTTAACAGGAATTAAAGAATCCTTAAGTTTAAGATGCGAAGGCTGATTTTCTGCGTGCATCGTGTTGGAAAGCCTTACCGAAGTCAGCCGGTCAAACGTCAAAACATTATCAGGCTTCGGGTATTCAATCTTCTTACAGTCTTTCGCTTTTTTAAGCTGCGCATAATCAGCATGGTTTTTCAGCGTATAAGGCAGCATCCAGCCGCCGATCGTCTGGAACGCCGCATGAACAAGCCCTGCCCACAGCCCCCAGCGGAAAGCCGGGCGGATATTGCGGACTTTGTGCAGCTCGCCCCAGATCCAGCTCTGCTTGAGCTTCTCCGGATAGGCCTTGCACTCTGCGCCGCTATCGCCCTGTAAATGTTCAATCACCGCTTCGGCAGCGACCATGCCGGATTTCATCGCCGTATGGTTGCCCTTGATCTTGGGTACGTTCAGGAACCCTGCCGTATCACCGATCAACAGGCCGCCCGGGAAGGTCAGTTTCGGCAATGACTGAAAACCGCCTTCCACCAGCGTTTTTGCGCCATATGCCACACGGCGTCCGCCTTCCAGATATTTGCGCACTTCCGGGTGCAGCTTGAAACGCTGCATTTCCTGAAACGGCGATAAATAAGTGTTTTCGTAGTCAAGCCCGACAACAAAGCCGATCGACACCTGATTACCTTCCATGTGATACATCCACGACCCGCCATAAGTCTTCGGGTCCATCGGCCAGCCTACCGTGTGTACGACCAGTCCCTCTTTATGTTTTTCCGGTTCGATCTCCCAGATTTCCTTGACGCCCAGCCCATAGGTCTGCGGATCGCTGTCCTTGCGCAGGTCGAATTTATCAATCAAAATTTTGGTGAGAGAACCGTGACATCCTTCAGCAAAAATAGTCTGCTTTGCATGGAGTTCAACCCCCGGCTCGAATTGCGGCGTTTTTTCTCCGTCCTTGCCAATCCCCATATCACCGGTGGCGACACCCATGACAGCGCCGTTCGCGTCGTACAAAACTTCAGCCGCGGCAAAGCCGGGAAAAATTTCCACGCCCATACTCTCGGCCTGCTCCGCAAGCCAGCGGCCAAGGTTTCCGAGCGAAATAATATAATTGCCGTGATTTTTCATCTGCGGCGGTGTCGGCAGACGGAAGGCCTTGTTTTTGGTCAGGAACAGAAAACGGTCTTCCGTAATCGCGGTTTTAACCGGCGCCCCTTTTTCCTTCCAGTCCGGAATCAGTTCATCCAGCGCTTTTGGCTCGAATGCAGCGCCCGAAAGCAGGTGCGCGCCGACTTCAGAGCCTTTTTCTACGATACAGACCGAAAGTTCCGGCGATAGCTGCTTCAAACGAATAGCGCAGGACAGACCGGCCGGGCCGGCACCGACGATGACTACGTCATAGGGCATCGCTTCGCGATCAACTCTAACAGAAGAATTTTCAGTATCGGACATGCTGGGGGAACCTCCTTATTGTCAGAAGGTAGTCTATCCTATATTCATAGAGAACCGTAGAGTTGAAAATGAATTTTTTTGCATTAACGAGCGCCTGACCGGACAGATACGGGAAGACGTTCAGGATTTGCACCGGAATTTAATGGACAGACAAGCTGCAATATCCGCCCTGCAATGGCACATTGACGTCGGCGCCGACGAAGCGCTTTCCGATACGCCTGTTGACGCCACCGTTATGCCGGATTACCGCAAGGCGCTCGGCGGCGAAGATGCGAGCGTTGATGCCGCCCCGCAAGCCGGCGTAGCCGCTGTGCTGGGACCTGCGGAGCAACCGGCCT
>CBDUPU010000239.1:0-3209 GCA_965369185.1 uncultured Rhodospirillales bacterium | reverse complement strand
GATCGGCCTGTACAAGGCGGGCTTCGAGCTGGCCGAGAACAAACAGGCGCGGGTGGGTGCCGTAGGACGGGCGTACATTGACCGTACGCATTAACTGTTCAAGGATCTCCAGATAATGCTCGGCACTTACCGTTGGCAGTACGTCCTGCTGGTCGCGTAATTCGGCAAGGAATAGAGCGGCAGCTTCACCTTCTTCCGCCTGCCAGAGCGTTTCGGCACCATTTTTATCAGGGGCATTGGCGATTGCTTCGGCAAGTTCCAGATGTATGCGCATGATGGCGGCAAAGTCTGTCTCGGGCTCTTGGCATAGTTTAAAAAGCGGGGCAAAAATGGTTTCGAGTTCCTGTAAAAACGCGGTGTCTTTTTGCTCCTTTTTAGCGCGGCGATAGAGCCCTTTAAAACCGCGGCCGATTCCGGCACCCCGAAGCAGGGTGGTTTCCAGCTTGTCTATAAGCGGGATCAGCTCTTTTTTGTGGCGGCCAAGATAGCAGTATTTGTGTTTTAAAAGCGCAGCAAGCACGCCCGGACGCAAATCGGTGAGCGCAACTTGCATGATCAGACGGAGAAAGCTGCCCAAAGCGGTCTCGCTTAGGGGCTGGCCGCCGGAATCGTCAACTTCGATGCCCCAGCGCTGGCAGGTCGTGGCGACACGGCGGGCGAGCGTACGGTCCGGGGTAATAAGAGCGGCCGTCCGCCCGGGCGTTTCCAGTGTTTCGCGCATCAAAACCGCGATCAGCTTCGCCTCTTCCTGTGTTGTATCGCATTCAAAGCGCCGCATATGGCCGAGTGATTGGAGTAGAAAATCGCGGCGCTCTTCGTTTAGCGCCAGTTTTTGCCAGCGGTCGGCGGTGGCGGCGGGACGCATCATTTCGCCGGCCAGCCAGTTACGCGCCGCACGTTTTCGCTCGGTCATTGCGGGAGGCTCAAGCCCTTCTTTGGCGGCAGGCGGCGTGTAAGGCCAGATTTGTACGTCTGTACGCCTGGCGTCCATTCGCTCAAGAAGCTGCCGCAGTGTTGCCTGCGGGTGACTGTCATCAAGGGCTTCCCAGCTGTCGGCATCGAGATTTTGATCAAGGCCGGGTAAAACGACCTGACCTTGCGGCAGGCCGGCGACAATTTGCAGTAGCCTGCCGGTTGCCGGTATTGAGCCGGTTGAACCTGCGGCAATGATCGGGTAGGGCGGCGGATTTTCCTGCCAGTGATCGGCAAGCGTTGTTATCAGACGGTTTCGCCGGTCAGCGGCGTCTATAACGCCATTTGCGTCCAGAATTTCAGGCCATGTTTCGCTGAGAATGCGGAGGAACTCGACGGTGATTTGCCAGTGTTTGGCGAGGTCGCGGTCGGCAACCAGTTCAGGCAGGTCTTTAAGGTCCCGCCCTTCAGTATAGATCTGGTCCATCAAATTGCCGAGCGCTCCGGCAAGTGCAAAATCCTGTTCGGGGCCGCGTGTGTATTTAGGCAGCCTCATAATGGCGCGGGCGAGCAGGACGCGCCGGCGTAGCGGCGAAAGCGCGGGCGGCAGGGACAGGATGTCAGCCGCCGTTTCACGGCCGCCCAGCTCCAGCACGAGCTCTTCTTCATCGATGTCGCCGATCGGCTGTAAGCGCGGTAGTAAAAGCGGGCGCCCGCCGGAAAGGCGCAGAAAAGTCTCGCGTAAATTACGGCAGGCGCGGCGGGTCGGGAGCAAAATACGGTAGCCGGCCAGTTTTTGCGGGTCGCCGCCAGTTTGCTCGAGCAAGCCGCTTGCAAGTGCATCAGCAAAAGCCACACCTGCAGGGATATTAAATAGTGACGGTTTCGCCGTAGCGCTCATGCGTACCTCTTTTCGCGCGCCAGAGCATCATTTACGCGGTCGAGGTCGGCGGCGGTGGTGATGTGGTGCCAGTCGGCATCATGGACAAGACCATAAAGCCGTCCCTGCTGCTCGGCGCGGTCCATAAGCTCGAGGAAGGAAAACGGCGTGTCGGGTGTGTTGTCAAACAGCTCCGGCTTTACGATGCGAATGCTGGTCCACATATAGGCGCCTGTCTTATCAAGAGAGCGTACGGCTTTACCGTCAGCGGCAAGGTCATAGTCGCCAAGTCCGGGCGTCAGTGTCATGCGGCTTAGGGGTTGTAGCAGTAGCAGCAAATCCATTTTATCGGGATCCCACATTTCGGCCATGCGCTGAAGCGCGGGTTTTATTCCGCTGTCTGTCCAGAGTGAGTCGCCGCTCACGACATAAAAGGGCTTTGCCGAATCCAAAAATTGCAGACCGTTTTTCAGGCCGCCGCCCGTGTCCAGCAACTGTTCTTCACGGGAGATCGTTATGCGCGGGGTTTTGCGGTTCGACAGGTGTTCGGCCAACATGTCGGCCAAATAATGCAGGTTAATAACGACATGCTGTACGCCTGCTGCTTCCAACTGGTCAAGTGCGTGATCGATCATCGGCTTGCCCGCGGCCTTTACCAGAGGCTTTGGCATTGCGTCTGTGTAGGGCTTGAGGCGGGTGCCTTTGCCTGCAGCCAGAATAAAGGCCTGATCGGGTTTTGAATGCGACAAGATCACAGTCTCTTTCGTTATTTTAATTAAATCGACCGGCGAATCGGCCTTGGCCTTCAATTGTAATTTCGCGGTGATTCGCATCATTTTCCAAGGGGCTTAACCTTACCGTAAGCCGGTCGGGAGGCGCAAGGTAATCAAGCCGCTGCGGCCATTCGACGATGGCTATTCCTTCAGTTATCGCTTCTTCCCAGCCAAGCTCGAAAATGTCATCGGCATCTTCAATACGGTAAAGGTCAAAATGCCACAGCGGCGCTAGAGCGCTGTCGTAGGTTTGTACAAGGGTGAAGGTCGGGCTCGGCACTTCCATGTCAGGATTTTCGGTCAGGTGGCGAATGAGGGCGCGGGCAAAGACGGACTTTCCTGCACCGAGGTCGCCTTCAAGGAAAATGACATCGCCCGGCTGTAATTTTACCGCCAGTGTGCAGGCTGTCTGTGTCGTATCCTGCTCGCTTTTTGATATTGTTTTCATAGCCTTATTAATCATGGCGGCGGTCTGGAAAACAATAGTTTTATGACGACCTTAGGGATGTCGCATCTGGTTTTCTTTGTCGCTGTTTGTTTGCCTGGTGTTCAGCTGAAGGTGATTGTAGGCAAAAGCCTTTTATATCAGTATAATAGTCACATGAGGATATTATGCGCTTTAATTATCGTTCTCGTATTCGCTG
>CBDUPU010000238.1:0-3234 GCA_965369185.1 uncultured Rhodospirillales bacterium | reverse complement strand
GGACTGGCTGCGCTTGGCAAGTTACTGAAAATGGAAGCAGCAGGTGCTATGACGGGGCGTTCGCCAGCCTTTCCGGAAAGGGTACGTAATCTGGTCGATAATATCGAGCACGGTTTTTGCGCGCCGCACCAGATGGTTTTTAAGAAAGTATTGTAAGCTTTTGTTTTGTTATAGGCTTTTTGTCATGGTCAGGACGGGTACGTTGCCGCAGTCGTCCTTTAATGTGGCGGGGTCTATGCCTTTTTTGGTGGCTTTATCAATAAGCTGCTGGCTGGCTTCGTTAAAGCGATAGCCTAGTTTCTGGTGCATATTGATGGATTTGGTGTTTGAAGCGAGGATGCTGGCCTTTGCTTCTGTCTTTCCGATTTGTTTATAGAAATCATTGCGTGCGCTCGCCAGCGTCGAGCCAATGCCCATGCCCCTGAAGTCATCATCAACATATACGCCGCCGCTTAGATCGTGTGTGGTAATGATGCCGGCTGCTCTGCCGTTTGAAATGGCAAGCCAGCACCTTGTTTTGGATTGCGGGTCTTGGCTGGCATCAATAATGGCCTGCGCCTCGTTTTTAGGATGCCGGAAATCGTCTTCTGGCAGGAATTCTCCGTTTTCTGCCGTTAACAACGCCCTTACGCAGTCATAGTCGCCTTCTTGCGCCTCGCGTATTTCAAAAGTCTCTTTCATCCCGTTCTTTCCAAAGGCTTATTTGCTATAACATAGTCTCTTGACGCGGTGTGTCTTGTCAAATTTTGTGCATAGGGGGCAATAAATACTAAAAGCTTTTACGATGGTTTTGGGTCGTTCCGGGGGCGCATCGGGGCAGGGGCAATGGAAATGTTTTTACAAATATTGCGTCTGTATTTTTCTTTTGTAACAGGTGGTTGATCGGGGAGGTTCATGTAGTTTGTCTGCGACAGGCCCCCGATGCGCTCGAGCCATTTAGTGGTCAGCTTGCCGCTTCTTATTGTGTGGTTCGGGCTGTTCCATAGGCAGCTTCGCAGGAAAGTGACCTGATTTTGCACCGTGTCACGGTCATAAAAGCGCAGTGTCGCGTCATTTTTGAACCATGCATCAAAAGCTGCCCGCTGAGCGCGCCCGTCATGCAAGGCGTGTGGCGCGCTTTGGCAGGCAGTTTCGAAGGCGTCAGCCATTGGCGCAAAAATGGTTTTTTTGATTTCATGCCATGGCCCTGTGTCGCCGCTTGATTTCAGCAGGTAGGTAATGCGTGTTGTCGTGGCCTGGGCGTCGGCCTCTTGCACCCGGCGAAGCAGGCAATGATCTTCGTCACTGGGCCAGAAGTCAGGGTTGCCAAGCCCGGACAGGTGCTGGCGCATATGCTGGGTTTCGTGAATTAATGCCTGTAATAAGTTGTCGTCATTAAGATCTTCGTTTAAGTGGATGCTGCAATCCCCGTAAATATAAGATTTATTTTCTATTTCACGGATAGACACTTTGCCGGCAGCATAGGCGACAGTGTCTTTTTCAATTTTTACGGCGATGTCGTTGGCTTTGAGGAAATCAACAAATTCGCGGCCTTCGGGAATCGCGCTTAGCCGGTTCAGGATATTATCCAGACGGTCTGAGGCAGCGCGGTTAAAAGCTACGTTTTTCCCTGTCATTTTCTTCTCTTTTGCCAATTGATAGCACGAAGATAAAAGCCATTCAATTGCGGTATGCATGGCTTGCAAAAATTGCATGCAGGTCGCTGTGCATGCTGTGTCTGGATTTTGCGGTGAATCGGTTTATTATCAGCCTCAAGAGAAACAGTAAGTTAGGTAAAGTAAGGGAGCGGGAAGATCATGGATAATAACGATCCGGTAGTTATTGCAGGCATGGCGCGTACGCCGATGGGCGGTTTTCAGGGCGACTTGATGCCATTGAGCGCACCGCAGCTGGGTGCGGCGGCGATTGGCGCAGCGGTTGAGCGCGCGGGAATTGCCAATGACAATATTGATGATGTGATTATGGGCTGTGTCCTGCCAGCGGGTCAGGGGCAGGCACCGGCGCGGCAGGCTGCGCTCGGCGCCGGATTGCCGCAGGGGACAGGGGCCACGACGATCAACAAGATGTGCGGTTCGGGCCTGAAGGCCGTGATGATGGCGCATGATGAATTGCTGGCCGGTTCGCACAGCGTCATGGTTGCGGGCGGTATGGAAAGCATGAGCAATGCGCCGTATCTGCTGCCCAAGGCGCGTGACGGGATGCGGATGGGGCACGGGCAGGTGCTTGACCATATGTTCCTTGACGGGCTGGAAGATGCTTATGACCGGGGCAAGCTGATGGGCGTGTTCGCGGATGATTGCGCGCGCCATTACCAGTTCACGCGCGAGGCGCAGGACGAGTTTGCGATTAGCTCTTTGACACGCGCGCAAAAGGCGATTGCTGACGGAAGCTTTGCCGAAGAGATTACGTCGGTGCAAATTAAGAGCCGTAAAGGCGATTACGAAATTACGATCGATGAACAGCCGGGTAAGGCGCGTCCTGATAAAATTCCAACCTTGCGGCCTGCTTTTGGCAAGGACGGCACGGTTACGGCGGCCAATGCCAGCTCGATCAGTGACGGGGCGGCGGCGCTGGTGCTGATGCGCAGGAGCGAGGCGGAAAAGCGCGGGGCAAATATCCTGGCGACGATCAAAGGTCATGCGACCCATGCGCAGGCACCGGAATGGTTTACGACCGCACCGGTCGGGGCGTTGCAAAAGCTTTCGGAAAAGACCGGCTGGAACCTCAGGGATGTTGATCTGTTTGAGGTCAATGAGGCTTTTGCGGTTGTCACAATGGCGGCGATGAAAGAGCTGTCACTGCCGCATGAAAAGGTCAATATCCATGGCGGCGCTTGTGCGCTGGGTCACCCGATCGGTGCAAGCGGGGCGCGGGTGCTGGTCACTTTGCTGGCGGCGATGGCGCAAAAAGACGTCAAAACCGGTATGGCAACGCTGTGCATCGGCGGCGGCGAGGCCGTTGCGGTGGCGGTGGAGCGCTAAGGTTGGCTTTGTGCCGCGTTGATTGAGGGCGCATAAGCGGCTAGTCTTTTGCTCCGGCAAGATAAATTGAAACAGAACAGGTGAGATATGCAGAATTTACAGGATATTCCCGCGATTGTTACCGGCGGCGGTTCCGGCATGGGGGCGGCGACGGCGCGGGCGCTGGCAGCCGCTGGGGCGAAGGTCGCGCTGTGGGACATTAATGAAGATGCGGTGCGTGAGCTTGCCGAGGAAATTGGCGGGCTGGCTGTTT
>CBDUPU010000237.1:0-3286 GCA_965369185.1 uncultured Rhodospirillales bacterium | reverse complement strand
GTGTCCGAACCGACAATCAAACTGATTGAAACCGGCAAGATCAACTCGACTCCCGAAACACTTGGCGCCATCCAAAAAACGTTTGAAGATGCCGGGCTGGAATTCATGCCGCAGCAAGGTGTGCGCTTCCGCAATGATCTGATTACGATCCTTGAAGGCCGTAACGACGAGAACACGTTTCTTCGCCTGCTTGATGACATCTATTACACAATGAAAGACAGTTTCGGCACCGTACTCTGGAGCTTTGCAGATGAAGAGCTTTCGCCGCCAGACGTACTAGCCAAAGAAACCATCATCCGCAATAACGGCATCAGCTATAAATCGCTGATACGCTATGGTGATACAGATTTTCAATATGATCTCGAAGAATATCGCTGGCTGCCCAAAGGCCAGTTTCTGACCAACCTTACAGCAGTTTACGGCGACAAATTCGCGACAATCGTCAACAAGCCAAATTCAAAGACCGTCGAAAAAGTCATCATCATCCGCAATGAATCAATCGCGGAAATGAAACGCAAGGAATTTGAAATCATCTGGAATTACTGCGAAAAACCAGCAATACAGAAAAAGGAGGCATGAGATGACTTCCGCTAAAAAACGCCCATACCGCACAGACTGGCAATCCATGGACACATGCTGCCTGGATGTCAGCCTTCATAACCGCTATCAGGAAGGGCTATATCTTGCCAGCACCTATGAATGGATCAACTCCCGCTTCAAAGACTGCCTTGTTAATCTAGGCGACACACTGCACCGCCATAATTTGCGCCATCGTCACCCCTGCATGGAACAGGCCCACAACGAAGCGCGAAAACTCGGCGACGAATGGCTGGCAAAAAATGAACCATGCCTGTCCATGTTAAAAATTCCCTACCGCATTATGCGCAGTGACGATTGGCTGGCTGACCCGGATATGGAAGCTGTGCACGAAGCCATCTGGGAGTTCTACTATACAGATTGCGACTTTAAGGCTGTGGTCAACCGCGACATAGAAACCTTTGTCGCCCGCCGAACTGATTTACCGGCATCGGTTGTCCGTAACGCTTCTCTTGCCTATCTACTTGAAGAAACCGCCGCCGATATCCTGCTTGGCAAGCGTGGCGGCGTTGCCCATTTATACCCCGGCGGGCGTCACGAATGTTACGGTTACCTCGCCGCCAACGCCGAACATATTCCAGAGCCTTTGCGTGGCCTTGAAAACAGCGCCTTTAAGCGCTTGTCACCGGCAAAGATTTCTCTCGATCCGGCACAGCTTCTGCATCTTGATCTAGAACAAAACCGGCGCTACGGCTAACCGCTCTCATTTTCTTTTTAACTTTCTTACGCTAAGCTAATAAGAGAACTAAGAGAAAGCGTAACAATGGGCAGTTCCGAACTCGACGGCACCTATCAAGTCAGCACCGTTTCCAACTATCAAGGACCGTTGGAAAAGAAAAGCGACGGCATCACTGAAATTCGCGAAGGTTCGACCAGCCGCGTTGATAGCAACAAGGTAGTCTGGACCAGCGACTTTACGATTATAAATGACCAGCAAGTAAAGATGATCTCACTCGCCGACCCGACTGACGCGGCAAGCGATTTTGCCCTGATGCGGCCGGACGGTTCCCCGACGCGCGAGCCGGTGCGCTATGAAACCACCCTGCGCTACGCCCGCAAAGAAGATAAAGTGCAAATGTCCGGCCAGATTGAGTACGGCAATGAAATCATCTTCATCACCCTGCGGAAAATCGGCGAATAATTTCAGCGAAGAATCAGGCTGCCTGACGCAATAACAGGCTTTTAAACAGCCCCTCAACCAAAGCATATGTTTGGTCGCGCCCCGGCAAGGTCGGATTAAATTCCGTTACTTCAATCAAATCGAAATCAACATCAGCGACCAGCTTTTTAAGCGCCGGCAAAGTGCTGTCCGGTTGCAGGCCATGTGGAACAGGCGTTCCGGTCGCCGGCGCGTAGGCGGGGTCAAACCCATCAACATCAATAGAAAGCACGCAGGCATCCGTATCCGTCGAGACAATCGCCTTTGCCTTTTCCATGACCGCCTCAATCCCGAGACGGTCAACATCTTCCATTGTGAAGGCGTTAATGCCAAGACTATCGATAAATTCCTGTTCGCCCTCATCAATATCACGAATCCCGATATAGACGATCTTGCGCGGGTCCACTGCCGGACGGTCGCCAACCAGCGCAACATAATCAGCATCCCCGCGCCCCGTCAGCGCAGCAAGCGGCATACCGTGCAAGGCCTGTGAAGGCGATGTTTCAGGTGTATTGAAGTCCGGGTGCGCATCCACCCAGATTACGCCGATACGGCCAAAAGCGTTTTTGGCTTTCGCAACAGCAGAAATAGAGCCAAGCGCCATGGCATGATCGCCCCCGACCGTAAATGGCAGCGCGCCGCCCTCAATGGCCTTCATAACCTGTTCTTGCAAATAACGGCAGTGCCACAACACAATTTCTTTGCGCTCCGCTGTACCAAGAGCGGGCAGAGATTCATGCGCCGCTTTGCCAAAAGGCATCTCGTAAATAGCGTCCGGATCGACCTGCCAATTCACCTCTAGTCCGGCTTTTGCAAGCCCCTCCAGCGTTCCTGACTGTTTCAGGTCAATTGCCGCCCGCTCGGAGCCCGGGGTTTGTCCGCCGGCACTGCAAACATAGGGGATAAAATTAATCATGAATACGCTCTCCCTTTAATCAAAGAGGCCATTAACGAAGGCCATGTCCCAAGGTCGCGCCACCCCATAGAAACGGGTATGACTGCGCGCCTGGGCGCTTTTTCCATGACAGCATAGTCAATCGAAAGCGCCGGGCAAGCAGAAAAGGATTCTTCATTAAGAAAGATACCATTCTGCAGCCTTGTGGCGCGGGATAGCGCAGCATAAGAAGCACCAAAAATTTCAGGGTGCTGCACTTTTAATGCAGCAAGATAGGCCTTCGCAGAAAACAGGAAAATACCACTATTCCAATAAGCAACGCCCCCGGCAAGACAGGCCTGCGCAGCCGCCTTACCCGGCTTTTCGATAAATGACGCCACTTCAAAAGCTTCGTCAGTCAATGACGCGCCCGCACTGATATAGCCATAGCGCGGCGACGCACCGGCTGGCTTAATCCCGAATGTCACCAGCCAGCCCTCTTTTGCCAGCGGCGCCCCCGCGGCAACAGCCTGTAATAAAGCCTCTGGCCGGGCAATAACATGGTCTGACGGCAGCACCAGCAACAAAGGATCATCCTGCACCTCGCCATCCCCGCGCCTGCGCGCTGTCTCGACCATAAAATGCGCAGCAGCAGC
>CBDUPU010000236.1:0-3330 GCA_965369185.1 uncultured Rhodospirillales bacterium | reverse complement strand
TGATTGCCAGTCCCCTGATTACAAAGGTGACTAAAAACGCCGCGATGGCAGCAACAATGCTTTCCAGTCCAAAGGCCGATAGCCCGACATAGGTCGCCGCACCGGACACGGACGCCGTCACATATATTTCCCGGCGCAAAATGATGGATTGTTCCCCGCCGACAACATCGCGGATAATACCGCCGGCCGAAGCCGTTACCGCGCCCATGACAATGGCAATCAGCGCGCCCGTATCATTCTCCAGCCCTTTGACAGTCCCGACAATCGTGACAAAGGCCAATCCGACAGCATCGAACCACAGTACGAGCCGATACCTAGACGCGACCAACGGCGCGACAAAGAACATGATCGCGGCCGTGATCAAACAGGCGACAATATGCGCGGGATCAACAATCCAGAAAACAGGTACATCCAGAACAAGGTCGCGGATTGTGCCGCCGCCAACGCCGGTAATAACCGCCAGCCACATGAAGCCCAGAATATCCAGCCCCTTGCGTGACGCGACCAGTGCGCCTGAAACCGCAAAAGATACAGCGGCAAGCATATCTAGAATAAACACCAGCTCCGGGCTTGGAATAATATCCTGCATCTTATTGCCAATGCCCGCCTAAGGGGCAGCGCCCCGCATAATCGGGGCGGTTTCTTTTTTCAGCCAGTCTTTTTCGTTTTCATCAAGATGCGGGCTGAGCGTGTCATAGACTTCCTTGTGATAGTCGTTCAGCCATTTGATCTCGTCAGCGTCAAGCAGATCAACATCAATCAGTTTCTGGTCGATCGGGGTCAGCGAAACCGTATTGAATTTATATTTCAGCGTATCGTCACCGGTTTCCTCGACAAAGACGAGGTTTTCAATGCGAATGCCGTACTCACCGGACTTGTAAAAGCCGGGCTCGTTGGAAATCAGCATCCCGGGTTTGAGCGGCTTGTCAAAGCGTGAGGAAATCCCCGCCCCTGCTTCGTGGACAGACAAATAGCTGCCGACCCCGTGGCCGGTGCCGTGGCCGAATTCCAGCCCGGCCTTACGCAGGAACTGGCGCGCCAGCATATCAATATCGCGCCCGGTCGTGCCTTCGGCAAAACGCGCATTGGCAACGGCGATATGGCCTTTCAGGACGCGGGTAAAGCTCTCGCGCATTTCCTCGCTCGGCGTTCCGATGGCACGGGTGCGGGTGTTATCGGTCGTGCCGCCGAGATACTGCCCGCCGCTATCGACCAGCAGCAGACTGTCTTTGGTGATCGTCTTGTTCGTTTCCGGTTCGGCGCGGTAATGCACGACCGCGCCGTGATCGGCCCAGCCGACAATCGCATCGAAACTATCGTCTTTAAAACCGTCCTGCTGCTTACGGAAAGAGTGCAGTTTAGCGACAGCATCAAGTTCGGTCAGCTTGCCGGTTTTGGCTTCGGCATCAATCCACTTCCAGAATTTTACCAGCGCAACCCCGTCTTTAACGTGGGCTTCGCGGATATGCTTGCGCTCCACATCGTTTTTAAGCGCCTTACGGGCAACGGTGGGATCATCGGCATGTTCGACCGTTGCTCCCGCCCCTTCGAGCAAGGTTTTAAACCAGATCGCGCCGGTTCCCATATCCATATGGATTTTCTTGTTTTCGTTCGCGGCGGCCTGCGCGCGAAGCTTTAACACGGCTTCCATATCGGAAAATTCATGGATCTGGACATGGTTGCCGATATGCTGCTTTACCGCCGCATCGACCTTGGCCGCCGGGATAAACCAGTCAACATCACCATTTTCATGCACCAGCGCATAAGACAGCGCCACGGGCACGTGCGGCACATCAGAACCGCGTATGTTCAGCAGCCACGCAATCGAATCCGGCTGGGTCAGCAGTGCCGCTTTGGCACCGCCTTCACGTAAATCTTTTGCAATTGCCTCGCGTTTTTCCGCAGAGGGCTGGCCTGCATATTTTTCTGGATAGGCAACGACTTTATCATCGGGGTGATCGGGCTGGTCGTTCCATGCGGCATCGACCAGATTATCATGCGCGACCAGCTCAATATTATGCTCTGCCAGCTTTTCCTGCAGGCGCTTTATCTCGCTCACCGTATGCAGGCGCGGGTCATAGCCGATTTTGCCGCTTTTGGGCGTATTCTGGATCAGCCAGTCCGCCGCCGTGTTTTTGGCGCTGGCGGTATGGTCTTCAAACAGGGCGGAATCGACCTGCGTTTTCATCTGTTCGGTATAACGGCTGTCGGAATAAACGGCGGCCTTGCTCTCACCGACCAGCGCCATTCCCGCAGAGCCGGTAAAGCCGGTCAGCCATGACAGACGCTCTGCACGCGCGGGGACATATTCGCCCTGCCATTCATCGGCGCGCGGCACCAAAAAGCCGTTCAGACCGGCCTGTCTGAGCAATTCCCTAACTTTTTGCAGCTTTTGTGTGCTGCCATTCCCTGCTTTTTCTGTCATACTATTGGATATAAAGGGTTTTACCCTCTTCCCTATTGTTGTCATTCCGATGAACCAGTCATCAAATATAAAGAATGAAAGACCGCATGTCATTGTTTTCGGCAATGAGAAAGGCGGCTCCGGCAAATCAACCTCGGCGATGCATGTCGCGATCGCGCTGCTGCGCCTTGGCTACCGCGTCGGCACGATCGACCTTGATGCGCGGCAGGGGACGCTGAGCCGTTACCTGCAAAACCGGGAAGCCTATAACGAAACCAGCGGCCATATCGTCCCTTGCCCCGTCCACCGCGCTATTTTCCAAAGCGATCAAGACAGCATCGAAGCCCGCCAGCATGAAGAAGAAACGCAAGTTGCAGCAGCGCTTTCAGAGCTTGCCCCTTTATGCGACTTCATCGTCATTGATACGCCCGGCACCGATAATTATTTAAGCCGTATCGGCCACAGCCATGCCGATACGCTGATTACACCGCTCAATGACAGTCTGATCGACCTCGACCTGCTCGCCCGGATTGATCCGAAAACGCATGAGATCATCGAGCCGTCTGTCTATACACAAATGGTCGAGGAACAGAATGTTGCCAAGGTCATTAACGGCAACGCGCCAATGCACTGGATCGTTATGCGCAATCGCCTGTCCAGCTTTGATACCGGTAACAAGAAAGACATTGCGGAGTTGCTGGAAAAAATGGCGCATGATTTCGGCTTTCAGCTCGTACCCGGCTTTGGCGAAAGGGTTATTTTCCGCGAGATGTTTTTAAAAGGGCTGACCCTGCTTGACCTGAAGCAGGAAACAGCCCTGACCCTTTCGCATATCGCTGCGCGGCAGGAAGTGCGCCAACTTATCCACGCCATCGCGCCGGAGCGGCGAAAAGGCTATGTCAAACCGCCGAAACAGGACATATAAT
>CBDUPU010000235.1:0-3336 GCA_965369185.1 uncultured Rhodospirillales bacterium | reverse complement strand
GGGTCTGTAGCGCTATCGGCACGTCCCACCTTGCCAAAAACATGATGCACTTCGGGAATGGTTTTGATTAGCCGGTTAGATTGCTGCAAAATCTCTTTGGCTTTGGTAATCGACACGCCCGGCAACGTGGTCGGCATGTAAAGAAGCTCGCCCTCATACAGCGCGGGCATGAATTCAGATCCGGTTTTGGCTAAAGGTATGGCCATCGAGCCTAAAAGTCCGGCGGCAATCAAAACCGTCAGCCATTTGCGTTTTAAGGCCAGCTTCAGAATCGGCTCATAGAGGTGAATGAACCAGCGGTTGATCGGGTTTTCTTCCTCTTTGCGGATCTTGCCGCGAATAAGCCAAAGCATCAGCACCGGCACAACCGTCACCGACAGGATAGAGGCAAACGCCATCGCATAGGTCTTGGTAAAGGCCAGCGGCGCAAATAAACGGTAAGACTGTCCGGTCAAAGCAAAGACGGGCAGAAACGAGACGGTAATGATCAATAATGAGAAAAACAGCCCCGGACCGACTTCCTTGGTCGCCAGTAAAATGGCCGCGTTTTTATCCTCACGCGAAGCATCCTTGGGAAGTTCCGAAAGTTTTCGGTGCGCATTTTCAACCATGACAATCGAGGCATCCACCATCGCGCCAATCGCAATCGCAATTCCCCCCAGTGACATTATATTGGCTGTGATCCCTTGCGCCGACATCACGATAAAAGCGGCCAGAACGCCAAGGGGCAAAGTCACAATCGCCACAAAAGCCGATCTCACATGGAGAAGGAAAATAAACGAGATCAAGGCCACAACGATAGCTTCCTCAATCAGCTTCTCCACCAGATACTCAACAGCGCCCTCAATCAGCGGCGCACGGTCATAAACCGAAACAATCTCGATCCCTTCCGGCAGGCCGTGCTGCAATTCTTCAATCTTTTCCTTCACGCCCTCAATCACATGCAGGGCGTTCTCCCCGGCGCGCATCACCACGACCCCGGCCACAACCTCGCCTTCGCCGTTAAGCTCTGTCACACCGCGCCTAAGCTCCGGTCCTTCAATCACGCGGGCGACATCCTGCAGCCTTACAGGCGCGCCGTCCTGAGCATAGACCACAACCTTCTGAAGTTCATCCAGTTTGGTGACATAGCCTTTGGAGCGGATCATCATCTCCATCTCGCCCTTTTCAATGACCCGGCCACCGGCTTCCATACTGGCATTTCTGACCGCTTCCATCAGCCGTTTCAGCGGCACGTTAAAGGCGCGCAAACGGTTAGGATCGATCAAGACCTGATATTCCTTCACAAACCCACCGACCGAAGCCACCTCCGACACGCCGGGCACAGTCGCCAGCTCAAATTTTAAGAACCAATCCTGCAGGCTGCGCAGCTGTGCCAAATCATAAGTGCCACTTTTATCAACAAGCGCATATTGATACACCCAGCCGACACCGGTGGCATCCGGCCCGATTTGCGGCTTGGCCGCATCCGGCAAATCGCCCTGGATCTTGGATAAAGCCTCGATGACACGGCTTCGCGCCCAGTATTGATCAACATCATCCTCAAAAATGATATAAACAAAAGAACTGCCAAACATGGAAAAACCGCGCACGTCCTTGGTTTTTGGCAATCCAAGCATGGTGGTGGAAAGCGGATAGGTTACCAGATCCTCGACAATCTGCGGCGATTGCCCGGCAAAATCGGTGCGGATAATCACCTGCGTATCCGACATATCGGGGATGGCATCCAGCGGTGTTTTCTGCACGGCCAATATGCCTGCCACCAGCAACGCAATCATCATCATGCCGACCAGCAGCTGGTTATGCACCGACCAGTCTATAACTTTGGCAACAAAAGATTTCGTCGGGTCGTGAGACAGATGATCGTCTCCACCCGGCGCCTGATGATCAGTGTCCGCCATGACCGCCTCCTGCTGAACGTTCTGCCGCTTCCGCCTCTTCAGGGGCTTCTGTATCATTTGCAGCTTCAACAACCTTATCCGGCCAGTCCATCTTCATCGGATGACCTTCGCCGTAAGGGTTCTGCACCTCTTCATCCAGCTGCAGCCAGTATTTGTCGAGACCGTGCGCCATATAAAGCTTTAAGCCCTTATCCTTGTAATATTGCGGACGGCCTTCCAGCAGCCACGGCTTTAAGGCCGTCACCAACTCATTCAGGCTGGTTTGCCATTCCATATCGGTCAGGCTGTCCTTGGCTTTCATGAGCGCATCTTCCGCATCTTCCAGAACAAATTGCAGTTTCGTGCCCCGGAAGACCGGCATCAAATGATCGCCCAGCGTTATCGCCGGCATGATCATTTTCGGGTTGGGTGTGCGCCCCGCCATTAATTCTTCATGAATATACAGCGCAGAATCGGCCAGATGATCAATCATCGCCATCTGGTCATCACCGACTTCAAGCAGATGCAGCGGTCTTTGCATGCGCTGCATCTTGCGGAAGGACTCCCGCAGCGAACTTTCGGAATCAATCAGGAACTGTCCGCTAACCACGACATTATCATTCTCGGCCAGCCCTTTGAGCACTTCCGTCCGGCCTTTATATTTCAGACCGGCCAGAATTTTGCGCGGCTGAAATCGGGATTCATTCAAGGCCACCACGACAAAATCGCCATCCTTGCTTTTCAGGATCGCATCGCTTGGGATAGACAGGCGGCGCTCCACACCGGTTTCAAATTCTACATCAGCATAGGCACCAGGCTTTAAGATGTTATCCGGATTATCCAGCACCAGCCGCACACGGCCAGTGCGCGTGGCACGGTCAATGGTGGGGTAAATATAATCAATCTTCGCCCGCGTTTCCTGAATGCCAAGATTGGGGAAAGACACCATAACCTTGGTCGTTTCATCAATATAAGGAATATCCTGTTCGGCAATGCTGACCTCGGCCCAGACGGAGGCATAATCCTGTATCTGCATCACCATCATGCCGGGCTTCACATAGGTGCCTTCACGAATGCTGATCATGCTGATCACGCCGTCGCTTTCCGCATAAAACGGCATATAGATTTCAGCCTTGCGGTTTTTGCGGATCGTCTTAATCACAGAGTTCTGCACGCCGAGCGAACGCAGCCGTCTTTCCGCCGCGCCGATCCGTCCCTGAACGCCTGTTTGCAGCGCACTGATATAATCCTGCTGCGCCGAGATCAACTCCGGGCTATCCAGCGTAAACAGCAATTCGCCTTTTTTAACCTCATCGCCTTCAGCCTTGAATTTCAAATCCTGTACCCAGCCGGACACGCGCCCCGCAATATCGGTCTGCAGACGGACATTTTCAGTCACATCGCCATAGCTGCGCACGGCTGTTCCAAACGCCGCCATTTGCGCTTGCTCCGTCCG
>CBDUPU010000234.1:0-3346 GCA_965369185.1 uncultured Rhodospirillales bacterium | reverse complement strand
CGCGTATCTTTCGCCATCATCCGGCACATCAGCATCGCCGAGCATAGTCAGGGCTTCGAGCACCTTGTCGAGCGTCATCCCGATATTGCCATCGGCAATTTCCTGACCGGCGCCAACGCTGGCCAGTTCATTGATGATCAGCTCGTCCGCTTTACGGCCAAGAGCATAAGCGCCGGCATTGGCGATGATCTGGCGTTCGTCGATATTGATTTTCAGTTCATCCAGACGATCAACCCAGTCGCCGGCGTAAAAATCCTGCAGCGTTGCGGTGACGGCGCTGTGGTCAAGATTCATCACCGGCACCATACCGTGGGTGGATTTGGTGGAAGCAGTGCCTTTACCGACTTTCTGGAAGACGGCTTCAGACCCGCTGACGTTATTGATAACACGCACCGTGTTCCGCAATTTGGAACCCTGGCGCTGGAAGGCCTCATGCACTTCGCGCTCGAACTGCTTGATGAAGGCCTGGTCGATGGTTGTAGCCATGACAATTTACCTCGTTGGTTAGATTAAAACATTTAACAAGGCGCGCCTGACGGGTTGTCGCCGCCTGCACAAAACAAGCGGCGGCCTTACGGCGGGCATAAAAAGAAGCGCGGCCGGGCGGGCAGATATGCCCGTTCTCCGGCCGCGCCTTAAGTCCTGCAAAAGCAAGGGAGGAAGTCGCCTTTAGAAACGACAAAACGCCCGGCGCATCTTTCGAAAGGATGCTGCCTGCTGTCTAACAAGCTGATCATCCTTACGCTTGGGATACAATTCGGGCGTTGATAAGTCAGTTATAGGATTTGATTCCTATAGTGTCAATGAAAAATTTGTAAAAAATCTTTTCCCATGGCAAAATCGCTTCAGGTAATGTTTCCTATTGCGGTAGTGTAGTGTGTCCTTAATAATAAAAGACCCGTAAGAAACGGGAGCAAAAGGTAAGGAGTCCACGCCATGCTTCAGACATTAATCTCTTCACTCAAGGCTGGCACCAGCAACGACCGAAGCGAAACGCACCGTCGTCACCCAAGACGCGATGTTGATCGCTGTGTCGCCGTCATCCACGGCCAGACATTCCCGGTTGAAAACTGGAGCCTTGGCGGCGTATTGCTGCACGCCGACGAGCGCCTGTTCGGCCGCGAGCAAGACATTGAACTGGCCATCAAGTTCAAGCTGCGTAATACTATTCTGGATATCAGTCACCGCGGTCAGGTCGTTCGCAAGTCCCCTGGCAAAGTCGCTATCCAGTTCGAACCACTATCACAGACGATCAATCGTCAATTCCAACAAGTTATCGACGATTACGTCGCCCGCCAATTCGCCACTTCTCAGGCGTAAACACCTACTCTGCAAGGCCCGGCGTAGGATCCTCAACGGTCTGCGCCGGGTTATTTGCATCTAGGTCCTGCAAAGAATAGCTATACTGCAAGGCTACCTCTTCTTCAGTGTTGTTTGTCCACATCAGACAATAAGTCTGATTATGCGGCACAACAAACTGGTCGCTGCCCTCATCAAGCAAGACCGGATCGACAAGATAACGGACATAGCGCGTGTGAAAATGAAGATTAAACTCCAGCATGGCCGAAGCGCTGAACTCATATTGCCCTGACTGGCCGGCTCGCATGAAAAAGCATTTTTCTTCGGACTCGCCGGGCAGAACAGCAACATCTTCGGCCAGCGCCGGCATCGCCAGCACACAGCTTAAAAACAAACTCATGCGAACAAGATTTTTCATCCGCACAGCTTAGCACCAAGAAACAACAAATGCCCCCGAAAAAACGACACTTTCGGGGGCATTGCCGATTAATTGCCATACAGGCGCTGGAAACCTTCTGTAACTTTGGCGACAAAGGCCGGATCACGGTCGCGGTAATAGCGCGGATCGCGCATCATAGCGTTGAGGTCGCCGTCACTAACTGTCGCCCCCTCACGTTCTGCCTGCACACTGATGCCGGGCTCCTGCCCTTTCATCATGCGGTAAAGCGCCATCACGCCCTCAAAAGAACCGGACAAGCTGCCAAGCACCTCCGGCGGCAGGTTCTTCTTGCCATAGGCGAGCAGCTGGCGGGAGACTTCATGCCATTTCTCTTCGCCGCCAAACGCAGCGATAAGGCGCTCGACCTCGCGGTCGGCCTTGAATTCCTGCGATAGCTCCAGGATCATAGGCACGAACTTTTCTGCGGCAAGATCGTAAACCGCCTGTACTTGCTCCAGAGTAAATCCCTTATCAAACAAGGCACGGTTAATATCGCCGTCAGGCTCGAACAGTCCATGGCTACAATCAACGCAGTAATCGTCAGGGCTTGCCGGCGGCCTTGGCTGCGCAGATAATTTGCGTTCCAGCTCCATATAAGAGCGAATCAAAGCTTCGGTACGCAGCTCACCGGTTTCCGGGTCACGAAACTTTTCCGGAACGGCAATTGCCGCGCCATTCGTGTTTTGGGGTTGCGCAAGTAAAGTATCAGTCGTCATTTCATCATCTCCTTATAATAACATCAAAAATCATCAAATCATGCGGCCCGCATTAACCAGCCGCATAATGTGGGCGACCAACGCCCGCTGGCCTTCGGCATAGCGGATTTGTTCGTCACTACTCTCGGCGCTATAGGCGCGCATGAAAGCGATTGTCTGCAAATGACCGAGCACCAGCTTGCCGTCATCTGTGGCAAAAAGGCGCGCATAGGCCTTTTCCACCTGCTCGCGCTCCAGCCGTGACGGCGCGGGCGCTTCATACACGGGCTTGTTCTGCGGCGGCGGCAAGTTCCGCCCCGGCAATATGGTCTTCAGCATTATCTGTCTCCTTAAATTTTTCCTTGGATGTTTCTTGTTCTGTGTCGTTCACGACCGGCGGCAACGCGCCCTTGATCAGATCACTTGGCACGCCGAGAGCCTCACCGAGGAAGCGCGCGGTGGCGGCAAGGTCGATTGCTTCGCCGGCGCCGCCCCCCATCGCCATGACGGACTCAACCCAGAACAGCGTGTTCTGAATATTGCGCTGCCCCTGCGCCCTTGCGAGCGGGGCGCGATAATCAAGCTCGACCATTCGGCCATCGATATTAATGTCCGGAACCTCACCGCGGCGTCGCAGAATGTTGTAGGCGCGGCGTACAAGCGGGGTCATTAACTCGCTTTGCAGGCGGCCATAGGTCGCACCAAGCAGCAGGGCCATCTCGGCGCTACGCCCCAGCACCTCTGTGGCCGTCATACGTGCGCCCGTCACCGGGCCAAGCCGGTCGGCGAGCAAAGCGTGGCGGATGCGTGCGCGCAAATCCTCCAGAACAATCTGGGAAATATCAAAGCGCCCCGGCATGTCCAGCGGCGTCAGGCCCTTGGAGCCAATTGCCTTGGGAATGATGCTGCCCGG
>CBDUPU010000233.1:0-3371 GCA_965369185.1 uncultured Rhodospirillales bacterium | reverse complement strand
CAATCGTGCCAATGTTGCAATGCGGCTTATTACGCTCAAATTTTTCCTTCGACATTCTCTTACTTCCTTTCCAGTAATTCTATTCTTAAGCCCCGAGGCTTTCTTTAACTGCCTGTGCCACGTTTTGCGGAACCGGCTCATAATGATCAAACAACATCGTATAGTTTGCGCGGCCCTGCGACATCGAACGCAGCGTATTGATGTAACCAAACATGCTTGCCAGCGGCACGTTGGCAGTGACGACTTTCGCGTTACCGCGATCTTCCATCGAACTGACCTGACCACGGCGGCTGTTCAGGTCGCCAATGATATCGCCCATATATTCTTCAGGCGTAACAACTTCGACCTTCATCATCGGTTCCAGCAGCGTCGGACCCGCTTGCGCCATTGCCTCACGGAATGCTGCCTTTGCAGCGATTTCAAAGGCCATGACAGAGGAGTCAACATCGTGATACGCACCGTCAACAAGGCGAACCTTGAAGTCAACGACCGGGAAGCCGGCAACAATACCGTTTTCCTTGGCCAGTTCAAGACCTTTTTGTACACCCGGAATATATTCCTTCGGAACAGCACCGCCAACAATCTCAGACGTAAAGCTGAAACCTTCACCCGGCTCAACCGGTTCAAAGACCAGGCTGATACGCGCAAACTGACCAGCACCACCACTTTGTTTCTTGTGCGTGTAATCCACTTCGGTGGTTTTGCTGATGGTTTCACGGTATGCCACCTGCGGCGCACCGATATTTGCCTCAACCTTGAACTCGCGCTTCATGCGGTCAACAAGAATATCGAGGTGCAGTTCGCCCATCCCTTTAATAATGGTCTGGCCACTCTCATGATCGACCGCAACACGGAAGGACGGATCTTCAGCCGCCAAACGCTGCAGCGCCTGAGACATTTTCTCCTGATCAGCTTTTGATTTCGGCTCAACCGCAATCTCGATAACCGGCTCAGGGAACTCCATACGCTCCAGAACGATCGGGTGCGCGTTGTCACACAGAGAATCACCTGTGGTGGTCTCTTTCAAGCCAACCAGAGCAACAATATCACCAGCTTCAGCATATTTGATTTCTTCGCGGTTGTTGGAGTGCATGAGCAGCATACGGCCAATACGCTCTTTCTTACCCTTTACAGAGTTCAGAACATAAGAGCCAGATTCCAGCTTACCGGAATAGATACGAACGAACGTCAGAGAACCGACAAACGGATCGTTCATAATCTTGAAAGCCAAAGCACTGAACGGCGCTTCATCTGACGGCGGACGGGTATCGTCTTCATCAGAGTCAACCAACTTGCCGCGAACATCACCAGCATCAAGCGGGGACGGCAGGAAGTCAGCAACAGCATCGAGCAGCGGCTGAACACCTTTGTTCTTAAACGAGCTACCGCACATCATCGGGATCAGTTTGGAAGAAACCGTACCCTTGCGGATGCATTTTTTAAGCGTCGCGACATCAGGCTCATTGCCTTCGAGGTATGCTTCCATGGCGTCATCATCCATCTCGACGGCCATTTCAATCATTTTCTCGCGGTATTCCTGCGCACGATCAACCAGATCAGCCGGAATGTCCTGCTCGGAGAAAGAAGCGCCGAGAGTTTCAGCATCCCAGATGATCGCTTTCATCTTGATCAGATCAACGATACCGGCAAAGCCACTTTCTTCACCGATCGGCAGAGTGAGCACGAGCGGGTTGATACCAAGGCGCTTTTGCACACTTTCGATGCAGTCATAGAAGTTGGCGCCGATTTTATCCATTTTGTTAGCAAAAATGATCCGCGGCACCCTGTACTTATCGCCCTGACGCCAAACCGTTTCAGTTTGCGGCTCAACGCCCTGGTTGCCATCGAGCAGGCAAACAGCGCCATCAAGCACGCGCATGGAACGCTCAACCTCAATCGTGAAGTCAACGTGACCCGGGGTGTCAATAATGTTGAAGCGCATCGGCTCGCCCGGGCAAGTACCATTTTCAGGCCCCTTCCAGAAAGTCGTTGTCGCAGCAGAGGTAATCGTAATGCCACGCTCTTGCTCTTGCTCCATCCAGTCCATGGTCGCAGCACCATCGTGCACTTCGCCAATTTTGTGCGACTTGCCGGTGTAATACAGAATCCGTTCAGTAGTTGTCGTCTTACCGGCATCGATGTGAGCCATGATGCCAAAGTTACGGTATCTGTCGATCGGAGTTTCGCGTGTCATTCTTACTAGTCCTTATAAAATCTTTTTCGTTACCGGTCTTACCAGCGATAGTGGGCAAAGGCGCGGTTTGCGTCTGCCATTTTGTGGGTATCTTCACGCTTTTTAACAGCGCTACCACGATCATTGGCCGCATCCAGCAATTCATTTGCCACACGCTCCATCATCGTGTTCTCACCACGCTTGCGGGCAGAGTCGATAATCCAGCGCATTGCCAGAGCCATGCTGCGCTCAAAACGCACTTCCATCGGAACCTGATAGGTCGCGCCACCAACACGGCGGGAACGAACCTCCAGCTGCGGGCGCACTTTTTTCAGCGCGCGACGGAAGACCATCAGGCCCTTACCGCCCTTGCCGTCACCAACATCTTCGTCATCAAAGTTCTGGTTAGCGGCCTTCGCCTCAAGAATCTCCAGCGCACCATATACAATTTTCTCGGCGGCAGATTTCTTGCCGTCGACCATGACGTTATTGATGAACTTGGACAGCACCAGATCACCGAACTTAGGATCCGGCAAAATCTCTCTTTTTTCTGCTCTATGACGACGTGACATGTTTTACAGTCTCCTTAAATTACTTCGGTCGCTTCGCGCCATAAAGGGAGCGAGCCTGTTTCCGGTCTTTAACGCCCTGGGTATCCAGCGCACCGCGGATAACGGTATAACGGACACCCGGCAAATCCTTTACCCGGCCGCCGCGCACGAGAACAACAGAGTGCTCCTGCAGATTGTGGCCCTCACCCGGGATATAGCAAATAACTTCATGACCTGTGGTCAGACGAACCTTGGCGACCTTCCGCAGCGCGGAGTTCGGCTTCTTAGGCGTCGTGGTATAAACACGGGTACATACTCCGCGCGCTTGCGGCTGACCGCCCAGTGCACGTTTTTTGTTCGGCTTCATCGCTTTCTTGCCACCCTTAGCGCGCGGCTTGCGGATCAATTGTTGTATTGTCGGCATACGAGCCTTCTCCTAAATTGCAACTTTTCTGTCAATCAAACGTTTTCTTTTGGATGGTTTGGCTGGCGCTTAAGCTTGAAACCCCTGACTGTGATCTTGCCTTTCATAGGGAGTGGACAAGTTCACTTTGCGGGCCTCTAAAATCATGGCGCCTCATAAAAATATGCCGCTATTTCCCCTGTTCTGTCCGTCTCTTTGAACTTCAGCAGGAGATCTCCATTCA
>CBDUPU010000232.1:0-3412 GCA_965369185.1 uncultured Rhodospirillales bacterium | reverse complement strand
ATGGGGCTTGGCTATGTTGTCGGCAAGGACGGCACGAAAAAACTCACACGTTATCTCGGCGTTTTGAACAAGCCGATGATGGTGACGTCGGAGCGGTCGCTTGATAATGTCGAAGGCCGTTTGCTGCGCGATATGCCGACGCCGGAAATGCTGCCGCTATTCTATGAAGTGATGAGCGCGCTTAACCCGGAAAACAAGCGCCGTGCCATGCTGCTGATCGGTGCGCCGGGCGCGGGTAAAACGTTCCTTGGTGAACTTGCTGGCGACATTAGCCATGAAAAAGGGGCGATCAAGGTTGATTGTACCGGCATGAATCTGGCCGAGCTGTTTTTTGAAACCGTGCTTGATTTTAACGGTGACAAAAGATTTTACGATGCGCTTGATGCCAAGATTGCAAAATATAATAAGGCCGAGAATAAAGAGCAGCGCAATGCTGCCCTGAACCCGATGTCTATTGATATCTTGCGGGATTGCCTCGGCAGCGCTTTTAGCGAAGAAAACGGCAAGATCTGCATTGACTGGGAAGGCGTTAAGCACGCTCATGTAAATGAAAGTGGTGACCGGATCGAAATGCGCGATTCGATTGAACGCGCGATCGCAGGTCTGCGTAAAGTCAGTGAAAAAGAAGGTTTGAACGGCGCCGGCGGTAATGCGCTGGGGATGGCAACGCAGGAAGGTCTTGCATGGCAGGCCTATAAAGAAGGCCGCGTGCTGATCCTTGATGAAATGAACCGCGCCAAGCGCGGGACGTTCGGTATCGTCCATGGCTGGATGCAGTTTATTATCGGCGAAATTCCGGAATGCCGGGTGCGTAACCCGCTGCAGGAAAAAGGCGATCATTCCAAAACTGAACTGGTCTTCCGCCGCAATGAAATGGCCGCCGGGCATTTTGTTTTCGGCACCAGTAACGAACTGGAAGATTCCGATGAAGTTCTGGAACTGCCGGAAGCGCTGAGCTCGCGGATTGTGCCGCAGCACGTGCCGAAGGCGAGCCTGCATGGTTGGCAGCACCGCTTGTGCCAGATCCTGACCGGTATGCCGATTTCGACGCTGTATAACGCGCAGCGTGATGTGTGGGACAAAAACCCGGAAGAGTTCGGGCGCAAGCTGCGCGAATGGCGCGAGCTGTGCGAAGATCGCGAAATTCCCGAATATCAGATGAATATGCTGCGACGCTGGAAGGACGTGATGCAGGCAACCGCCTATCTTGCCGAATTCCTCGATTCCGCTGCCAAGACGGTTGATCCTGATTCTGACTGGCACAAGGCGGGGACATTGCAGCAGCTTCTTGATGATATTAGCGAGAGCTTCAAGAAAGAGGTCGCGGTTGATTTCCGGAAAATTACCTACTTCCTGAACAAGGCATTCCAGTCCAAGCCTATGGTGCGCCCGCCGCAAGGTACGGACGGCCCGGATATTGTTCCGCTGATCAGTGAAATTGACGCGCCGGAAACGCAAGAAGATATTCGCCACAAGCTCGGCACGCATATGACCTATGTCATCATGGACTGGATCATCGGTGTCAGCTCGGAGCGGGGCAAGGAAGATCTTGGTAATCAGTTGATGCGGCTTGCCGCTGACTGCGCGCTGATCGATCCGCAACTGATCGAAGGGCTGCCGAGCAGCCGCAAGACGGTCGCAGAATTGCTCGATGAAAATGCTTATAACGCCGAAGATCCCGATATTCGCAGCGAATTGGTGCGTGATCTGCTGTGCGATTATCTGCGCGGTATTTATCCTGAGATCGAGGCAGAAAACGATCAGATCATGCCGGCTTCTGTTGTTCGCCGTGCGATTGAAGACGTCGCGGCGGAAGAGCCGGGGCTGGTTGTATTTAACAACGATGCCGATATGGTTAATTCCGTGCCGCTGACCAAAGGCGCGATGGTTGATCTAACGCCGCAAGCGGGTGATGACAGCGAAAAAATTGCACCGGAAGCCGATGAGCTGCTGTCGCAATATGCATTGCTGGCAACGCTGGCGGCACCTGATTTGCGTGAGCGTAACCTGTCGCAACTCTGGAACAAGTCGCTTAGCGGTACCGGCGTTGTGTCGCGCGGCCCGGATAATCTGGTCGATGAGAGCCTTGCCATGGCGGAAAATACTTCCGAAACCGGTGTGGCCGTCACGACGGTAATGGTTAAAAATAATGACCATGACGGGGCAAAAGAAGTGCCGCTGCATGTTGTCTGGAACAAGAGCCTGGATCGTGTGTTGGTGGTCGGTGAAGGTGAAATCAGCCAAGGTCTGAAGCGCGCCTTTAACGATGCCCGTGTGGCTTATATCGATCGTTCCAGCGCAGAGGCGGGCAAGAGCCTTTGCAGTGGTATGTCGTTCGTGTTGGGCGCAAAGGCCAAGTCACTGTGTGAAACCGTGCGTAAAGCCTTTTTGATGCGTAACAAGCTGGAGACGCCTGAAGCGGAAGCGCAGGCACGTTACCTTGATGAGACGCTGCTGAACAAAAAGCTGACATGCTTCTTGCCGCAATATGCAGTGAAGCAGGACGCTGGCGCTAAACCGGCCGCATTTTAGAGGTAGGCGATGACAGCGCAGGAAAACAACATCATTCGGGACGACGTTTCCGAAGCTGTTACCGACATGGCAGAGAAGCTGTTGCCGGTGATTGCGCGGAAAAAGGCGGCGCTTGAAGCGCCTGACACGCCGGGAGCCAGCTTTCTTTATGATGTGAAGGAAGACTGGCAGACCGATGCGCTACGGCAGGATGACCGTATTTGTCAGGTGCGCAATACGCGCGAGCTGGAAGCGTCGATGGATGATACGGATATCAAGGCGATTCTTATTCCGGCCGACGGGGCCATTACCAGGGCGGCGGCGATGCAGATTTGCAGCCGGCACCGCCAGAGCAAGACGATTTTTTATGAGAGGCAAAAATGAATAAAAGTACCCAACTGATCATCGGCATGTTGCTAGGCTTTGAAAAGGGCCACGAGATTTATGACGGCGCTGAATGGGGCAGCGATATGGCGAGCGAGCTGCTGTCGGCAAAGGCCATTACCAAGGAAGATATCTTCTCTCTGACAGCCAATGGAAAAAGCATTTTCCAGTATAAAAAGACATGGGAGAATTTCGACAAGCTGCTGAAGCTGGCGGACGATAATGGCGAGACGATCACCCTGGATGATTTGCAACAGGTCATTGTCAATGACAAGACTGCGCTGCAGATGGCCGCTGACTGTGATGCGACCGTGCATGTTTTTCAGCCGAAACTCTGGGTCGGTAATAGCGACAAGATGGAAGATTTCTGGTACTCGCTCGTTAAAGGCAAGCGTTTTGGCGTTGATTTTCAGGCCGTGAAAGATGAAGTTGCGCGGCTGGAAGGGCGGACGACCCGTGAAGAGCAGTTAAAGCACGCCGGGATCGATCTTTCGACGATGCAGAATGCGATCAAATT
>CBDUPU010000231.1:0-3438 GCA_965369185.1 uncultured Rhodospirillales bacterium | reverse complement strand
CAAATTTAGAAGGCCCTGCATTATCCAATAATATTGCTGACTGGGTGGTGATCGCCATGGCATTTGCCGCTGTGGCCCTTTGGTTTCACCCGCTGACCGTTCTGGCGGCAATTCTTGTCATTGGCAACCGCCAGCATGCCTTGGCGCTGATGGGGCATGATGGCACGCATTTTACGATTACATATAAACGCAAGATCAACGATATTCTCACCAATCTTCTGACATGGGTGCCATTGGGACTGACGCTTGATGGTTACCGGAACCTGCATAAATATCATCACCAGTTTCTAGGCACCGCGTCTGACCCCGAAGTTGTGTATAAGGGGCTCAAGGCCGAAGAGTGGGATCTGCCCGCCGGATTGTGGGACGTGCTGAAATTCGCGGCGAAAGATATGATCGGTTTCGGTATCGCCGACTACAAGGTGATTGCACTGTACTCCAAACCAACCAGACAGAAATCCTATCTGACGCTTGCCGCATTTCACATTCTGGGAGCGTCGGCCTTGATCGCTTCAGGCCTGTGGTGGGTCGCCGCGCTTTGGTATGTCAGCTTGCTAACCAGTTTCATTATGTTCTTCAGGTTACGGCTGTGGCTGGAGCATCACGGCACGGATTATACGCACCGCCTGAAACTGAACTGGTGGCAAGGCCCCTTGCTGGCGCCGCATTTGTCCTGGCATCATTGGGAACACCATTACTGGCCGTCGATCCCGTACTACAATCTGTCGAAACTGCGCGAGCTTATCAAAGACGTGCCGGTCATGTCGCTGCGCGAATTGATCGCTTATTATCAAAAGACCGCAACGATTAAAGGGGGGACGGCGCTGAAGCAGGAAAGCAAAAAGCAGGCTTCAGGCATACAGAACCCGGCCTTTAACTGACACAGATGAACTGACGCTGGTCGGTCGGGGCGGCGCATGATAATATCGCCCCGATGACCGCCAAGGCCCGAAAGCAAAGTTCAGCAGGCTACGCTGCCGATTTTATAAACCGGCTGGTAGGGCTATATCTTGAAATTCTCGAAGAAACCGACGCCGAAGCTGCTCGCCTGATCGCGCAAAAAGCCGCCTTGCAAGAGCAGGGAGGCGATAAGCCTGGCAGCGAGGAAAAGCGCCGCGCGGCCAAACACAAGCGGATGCGGGCCTATATCGACTTCTGGCAAAACCTTGATGAAGACAAGCAGCTAAAACTTGCCGCGCAGGATGCCAAGATCAACCATTTGTCGCGCGTTGCGCGGATCATGGCGACGACCCAGATTGTTCAGGCGCATAATGCGCTGGAGCCAAACACCGCCGGTTCCATCCATTTTGTCCTGAACCGTTTCCGCGAAGCGGATATGACGGCGCGTCAGGTGCAGCAATTTATCGATGAAAACGCCTCGGCATGGTTCAGTCTGACCGGCCATCCGACCAACCCGGCGACCGTTGCCTATACCAAGGCGCAAAATGACGTTGCAAAAATCCTTGCCGATGAACAAGCCACTGCTGCCGATCTGGAACAGGCGCTGAGAACGCTGCGGGATACGCCGATTGTCGGTGAACGCAAGACACCGCTGCAAGAAGCTGAAGAAACCCTGAATACGCTGGATGTCGTTTACGATACGGCGCTGGCGCAAAAGCGGCTTTTTGAAGCAGCCCTCGAACAGAGCGGTTTCAGAAAAAAAGGCGTTAAAATCACAAGGCCGCTGCTGCGCCCCTGCGTCTGGACGCTGGGGGACGGCGATGGTAATGCCAGCATGACGGCGCAGGTGCTCGAAGACGGCATCGCCCTGCATCGCAGCCGTATTGCCGCGCGCTACGGCAGGACGTGCGAGGATATTTTGCAAGCGGCGCAAACAGCCGGCATTGACGAAAAAATCCAGCAGGAGATTGACCGGCTGGCCGGGCAAATTTCCCGCAGAGGTGAAAAGCCCGCCAAGCCGGCGGAACATTACGCCCAAAGAGCTGAGGCGATCGCCGCCAAAATATCAAAGACCAAAACCGCCCGCCGTCTTGAAGATTTTGCCTATTTGATCCGTTGCTTTGGTCTCGGCTTTGGCACAATTGATATCCGCCATAATGCGGTGGATATCATGGCAACCGTAGAATGCCTGTTTCATGCCGGTAAGTTGCTGGATAAAGATCGTTTTGGCGCCCTGTCTCTTGATGAAAAAGGCGTGAAGATTTCTGCCTGGCTGAAGGATGAAAACGCCCTTGAAGCGCTTGCCATGATAACGCCCGAAGACTTGCGGCAGGACGCTACGGCGCGGCGTATTTACGAGCGGCTGCAGGTTATCGGGCGCAATCCCGATATGTGTGAAAAGCTGATTATCGCCGAAACCAGCCATTCCGCCCACGCCCTTGCCGCATTGCTGCTTTTGAGAGTAACGGGCAACGAGATCGGCAATGATAAAAGCCGGATCGATCTTACCGTTCTGTCCGAATCTGTCAGCGATCTGGTGACGCTCGGTAATATGCTCGAAGTTTTGTTGATCAATGAAACTTTCCGTCAGCATGTGGTCAGCCGTAAGCGGTTTGTTGTCATGATCGCGAAAAGCGATACTACCCGGCAGGATGGCCGCGGAGAAGCCGAATATGCGCAGTATGAGGCCGCCGTCGATGCTTATCACATCGTCGGACGGCTCAAGCAAAAATATCCGGAGCTTGAGCCGGTACTGGTGTCGATCATGAATGGCGGCGGCCACGCCCTGCAGCGCGGCGGCGGGCGCGTCACCGAAATTCCCGCTGTGCACGGCAGGGCTGCTGCGGATGCGCGGGTGACGGATATTGGCCCCTCGACGCTTACGATTCAGGGGCAGCAGCAAGGAATTTTACTATGCCCCGGCGCGACCGCGCTTGGCACGCTCGAAGCGCTTGCTGCGCAAAATCTTTATTCCAAGGCCGGTATTCTTGGTGAAATGCCTTATCCGGAATTTTCAAAGAACCGTAACAAGCAATATGCAAGAGCCGACGCATGGCTTTATGCCAGAAAAGCGGGCGAGGCATTTGACCGGCTGACCAAGAAAAACCCGGCGATTGACGAGCTTCTGGTCGCGGCGCCATGGCTCGCGATGAAGGCGGGGAATGTCAGTTCGCGGCCCGCCAAGCGCGGCGAAAAACAGGTCGGTCCCGGTGTCACGCCGGCCGAAGCCAAAACGGCAAACCCTCGCGCGCTTGCCGGAAGGGCGATTTCAGGCGAGCGACTGACCGCCCATGCCTGCCTGCCGGTCTTTTCGGTGCTGGGGTTGCTTGAGGCAATGGAAGCGGTGCGCACCGAAGGTATGGCCTGTATGAATCCGAAAAAATACGGCGACGCCCTTCATCATCTTTACCGTGCCCATAAACTTTATCGCGATGCGGCGCGGGCAACAGTCAATGCCGCCCGTATGGCGGATTTTGATATTGCGTGGCCGCTTCTGACCGGGAAAACGCGGCCATCTGGCGCGCAGGTCGAGAAGCT
>CBDUPU010000230.1:0-3440 GCA_965369185.1 uncultured Rhodospirillales bacterium | reverse complement strand
CGCAGCGCCTGACTCATCAGGCGAGCCTGCAGACCGACATGGGTGTCGCCCATTTCGCCTTCCAGTTCGGCGCGCGGCACCAACGCCGCAACAGAGTCAACAACCAGAACATCGAGCGCACCGGAGCGCACCAGCGTATCGGCAATCTCAAGAGCCTGTTCACCGGCGTCCGGCTGGGAAATCAGCAGGTTTTCGACATCACAGCCAAGTTTGCGGGCATAGCCGGGATCAAGAGCATGTTCGGCATCAACGATCGCACAAGTCCCGCCTGCTTTCTGCGCTTCGGCGATAATATGCAGTGCTAGTGTTGTTTTACCGGAGCTTTCCGGGCCATACACTTCAACGATACGGCCGCGTGGAACGCCGCCAATGCCGAGGGCGATATCAAGCCCAAGAGAACCGGTGGAAATGCTTTCAACATTCATCGGGTTGTTCTCGCCCGAAAGCTTCATGATCGAGCCTTTACCGAAAGCCCGCTCAATTTGTGAAAGCGCGCCTTCAAGCGCTTTTTGTTTGTCTGCTGCAGATGTCTTATCCATGGATGGTTCCCCCGCCCTAAGTTTGGTGACTGACATGATGAATATCCCTTTAATTCGCATGTTTTCAGGTGCGATGCAATGGCATGCCGCCGAATCGCTAACAACTATCTACATACGACTGTACACTTTTTGTTCTTCCTGTAAAGAACAAAATGAGAACTTTTTACATGATTAGTTTTTTCAAGGCTTTCCAGGCATGGATCGTCGCCTGACGCGTATCAGCATAGGCACGTTTACTGGCATACCATGCAAGATCGCCGTTTTTGACGTGATAGGCCTGCGGGTCGGCCTTGTCCTGATAAATATAGCTTTTATGATTACAGACCAGCGCGGCGTGATTGAAGGTGTCTTTTAATGCCGTATGCAGGCGCGTTGCCATCACCGATTTACTATAACGCGCCCATGCCAGCGTTGCCGCCAGCACAATGGTGGAAGCAAACGGGAACGGCAATGGCGTGATAACAACGGCAAGGTAGGCAGCATAAAACGGATAACGGACCGGATGCGCCTTAGTGTCTTCGAGGATAAAGCCGCTGATCGCCGTCGTCATGGCGGCGCCACGCAGCTTCAGCCGGTCCCCTTTCGAAAGCCTGTTAAATACAGACTTGCAGTCACAATCCATAGCATTCCCTGTTCACTTTTCTCGCAAGATAACGCAAATCAGGAACCAAAAGGAGTCAAAAGTACCTAAAATTCCCGAAGACGGCATGGCAATTCGCAAATTTGCATAAATACCCACAGTGCAATATATCCATGGAAGAAATAATATTAAGAGGCCTTTGCTAGTGAAGTTATCGACGAAACAATCTTTGTCCATCATGTTACGTGACTTTGCGCGCGCGACATGCCCAGCCGAGGCGCAGGAGCATTTTTATAAATGTGAAAACGAGGCCATAGATTTTCGGCGCTGCGTCCAGAAAATGTATGACGAAAAATCGCATGAATGTCGAGATTTGGCCGACTGGATAAGTTTCATGGATAAATCCGGCGGTTATGCCGGGCTGATGAGAAACTTCAGCGTCATGGACAAAGCAAAAGACGGCGATAAAATCTACTGCACGGATGATGGCACCGAAGACGGCATCCCCACGACATATGCACAGCAGTATAAAAATTCCTACTATCTGGGCCAAACCGCGCGCGATTTCCTGGCGACGTTTGAGCAACTGCCCGCACCAACACGTTATATGCTGAATAAATCTCTAAATTATCAGGTCCAGCCACTCATTGGTGCCATTCGCGCTGTAGCGCGCGAACACATGATGGATTATTTCAAGCAACGGGATGAAGGGTGGCACGGCCCGCGTTAGAGCCACTTTAATCTTCCAGCGCTTCTTTTACCTTGGCGGCGAGTTGCTTGAGGGTGAAAGGTTTGGGCAGGAACCAGATATTCTCACCCATATGATCTTTCAGCTTTTCCTCGGTGTAGCCTGAAATATAAATGATTTTCAAACTGTCGTTACGCTCACGCATTTTCCCGGCGAGCGTCGGGCCGTCCATGTTCGGCATGATGACATCGGTGATCAGCAGATCAAGCGGGAAAGAATCGACTTCTTCTGCGGCGAGCGACAGCGCTGCCTCGCCGCTATCGGCCTCAAGTACTTCATATCCCTTGTTTGACAAAGCGCGGGCGCTGAACGTGCGGACAGCATCTTCATCTTCGACCAGCAGGATACGGGCGGTGCCGGTGAGGTCGCGGGTTTCGTCTTCTTCGGCGACTTCCTCACCGCCTTGTTCGGCCTCGTCTTCGGACAGGCGCGGCAGATAAATGGTAAAGGTCGTGCCCTCGCCAATCTTGCTGTTCACGTCCAGATAGCCGCCGGTCTGGCGGATAATGCCATAGACTGTCGCAAGACCGAGCCCGGTGCCGGAACCAACTTCCTTGGTGGTAAAGAAAGGCTCGAAAATCCGGGTAAGGTTTTCCTTGGGAATACCGCAGCCCGTGTCACTGACCGACAAAGTGACCCATTCGCCCGGAGGCATGGAATCGCTGCCCTTTTCGACCGGCTTTTTATTATCGAAACTGCCGGTGGTAATGGTCAGCTTGCCGCCCTCTTCCATCGCGTCGCGGGCATTAACGGCAAGGTTAATCAACACCTGTTCCATCTGGCCGACATCGACTTTGACAAGGCCGGTATCCTGACCGTGGACAACGTCCAGTTCGATGTTCGCGCCGATCAGACGGCGCATCAGGTGGGACAGTTCGGTAAGAATATCAGTGAGATCCTGCACGCGCGGTCGCAAGGTCTGCTGGCGCGAGAAAGCAAGAAGCTGGCGCACGAGGTTGGCAGCACGGTTGGAGTTCTGCTTGATCTGCATAATATCGGAAAAGGACGGGTCGCCCGGCTTGTGGCGCAGGAGCAGCAAGTCACAAAAACCGATAATCGCGGTCAGCAGGTTATTAAAGTCGTGGGCGATACCACCGGCAAGCTGGCCGATTGCCTGCATTTTCTGGGACTGTACGAATTGTGCTTCCAGTTCTTTTTGCTGGGTCAGGTCGATGAAATGCAGAACGAGGTTGTCGCTGCCGGCAAGGCGGCGGGCATACATTTGCACGGCAACGTCTTTGTCCTTGCCGAGCAGCAGGATCTCCATCGGCTTGCTGCCGCCATCGTTCAGTTCCATCGCCTTGAGCGCGGCAAGAGCACGGTCGCGGTCACTGTCCTTGATCGTTGCCTCAAACTGACGGCCTTCCATTTCGGAAACGTCATATCCGAGCATCTGGGCAAGCGCCGGGTTGCAATCATCCAGCGCGCCTTGAGAGTTCAGCAGCGCAATACCAAGCGGCGCTTCTTCATAAAAGCGCTGGAATTTATCTTCCGAGGCCTGCAACGCCTGACGCATTGCCCGTTCCGCTGTCAAATCGTGCACAACGCCCCGCGTCCGCACAACGCCGCTGCC
>CBDUPU010000229.1:0-3449 GCA_965369185.1 uncultured Rhodospirillales bacterium | reverse complement strand
GGACGAAGCCGACGCCAAAAACGCAATTCTTGAGATTCGCGCCGGCACTGGCGGGGAGGAAGCCGCGCTGTTTGCCGGTGATTTGCTGGAAATGTACAAGGGATATTCTGCCGTACAGGGCTGGAAATATGAGGTTGTAGAGGCCTCTGTCAGCGATCTGGGCGGTTTTAAGGAAGTGATTGTCCAGATTCGCGGCACGAACGTATTCCAAAAGCTGAAATACGAATCCGGTGTCCACCGGGTTCAGCGTGTTCCGAAAACCGAATCCGGCGGGCGTATTCATACTTCTGCGGCAACGGTTGCGGTGTTGCCGGAGGCGGAAGACGTGGATGTTCATATCGATGAAAGAGATTTGCGCATAGATACTTATCGCTCGCAAGGAGCGGGCGGGCAGCACGTGAATACGACGGACAGTGCGATACGTATTACCCACATGCCGACCGGTATTGTCGTGGAAATGCAAGAGGAGCGTTCCCAGCACAAGAACCGCGAAAAGGCCATGAAAATGCTCCGTACGCGTCTCTATGATGCAGAGCGTCAGCGACTCGCCGATGCGCGCGCAGCGGACCGTAAATCGCAGGTTGGTTCCGGAGATCGTTCGGAACGGATCCGCACCTATAATTTTCCGCAGTCGCGGGTAACGGACCACAGGATTAACCTGACGCTTTACCGGCTCGATGAAATTATTATCGGCGAAGCTCTTGGGGAAGTCATAGACCAGCTTATCGCAGAAGACCACGCCGCCCAGCTCGCTGAAATGGAATTCTAGCTCGTGTCCGAAATTACCCTGCAAAATCTGTATTTTGAGATTCGGAACACTCTTCGGGACGCCGATATTACAGATAACCCCGACATCGAAGCCCGGGCTTTTATCCGCCATAACATCAATATTGCCGATATAGACCTTATTATCCGGTCCGATCAGCCGGTGGACGGTAACAAAGTTGACGATGTACGTGACGGGCTGCGACGGCGCCTGCAGGGAGAGCCGATCAGCCGGATTTTTGGCGAGCGGGAGTTTTGGGGACTGCCTTTCAAAGTAACGCCTGATGTCCTTGACCCGCGCCCGGACACAGAAACGATTATCGAAGTGGCAATACGCCGTTTTGTCGGCGATCCTCCTGCAACTGTACTGGATCTTGGTACGGGGTCCGGCTGTTTGATTATATCGCTTTTGTCCGAGTGGCCTTTGGCGCGCGGGATTGGCGTTGATATTTGCGAAAAAGCACTGGCAGTCGCGCAGGAAAACGCCCGCAATAACGGCATAGAAGAACGACTCAAGTTAGGAAAAAGTAATTGGGGCGAGATAATAAAAGGTCGCTATGACTTGATTGTCTCGAATCCGCCCTATATTTCGAATCAGGAAATCCCGAATCTATCGGTTTCAGTAAAAAACTATGATCCGATTCTGGCTCTGGATGGCGGGGATGATGGTCTTGACTGCTATCGCCATCTGATTACGGAAACAAAGAGGTTGTTGAAACCCGGCGGAATCTGCCTTTTTGAGGTCGGGCATTCGCAGGCGGAAGACGTGTCGCGACTCGTGGAAGACTCTGGCCTTAGCGTAAAAGACGTACATGCCGATATGGCAGGCATTCCGCGGGTTGTGGAAATCTCTTTTGGGGAAAAGTAATTTTTTTCTTGCCCCGCTGCTTGATTGGTTGCGGTGCCTCGGGATAGGTTCAAATCATTCACGACACGGTCGTAACAAGAATTTCACCGGAAACTTCCTTGGGATATCTAGGGTTTCCGAACAGGTGAGGTCTGGCTATGTGTACGTGAATCAACTAAGATGTACGTGTGTCCAATCAAAAGTGAGAAAAGGTACAGGTGGTAAACATGAGACACGGAGCTTCAGGCAGAAGACAAAGAAACCGTGGCGGCAACAACCGTAGCAGGGGAAATAACCGCACGCAGGTTTTTGACAGTAATGGTCCGGACGTACGCATTCGCGGCACGGCCCATCAGATTCATGAGAAATATATCGCGCTGGCAAAAGATGCCAGTGGCATGGGCGATCGCATTGTAGAGCAAAGCTATTTGCAACATGCTGAACACTATCAGCGCATTATTAATAGCTGGGCAGAACAGGATGAAGACCGCCGGGCAAGCGCTGCTGCAAGTGATGACCAGCAGCAAGATAGCGCGCCGCGCCGCCAGACACGCACACGGGTCAAGCCAGAGAGCGAAGACCTGGGTTTGCCATCGAGCATTGTTGGCACCGATTCTAAAAAAGAAACGGAACTCGAAGACGCCTGATTTGTTTCACCTGTATGTTTTTGATTTAAAAAAAGCGGCTGCAAAAGCCGCTTTTTTGTATTTAGGGTATAATAAAAAGACGGGGCTTGAATTTTAGGCGAAGCGGTTCCATTTTTGTTTCAGCGAACAACCCAAGGTAAAAACTATGGATTTTGAACGTTTTACTGAGAAATCTCGCGGCTTCTTACAAAAAGCCCAGACGTTGGCGATGCGACGGAATAACCAGTCGCTTGAACCTGAACATTTACTAAGGGTCATGCTGGATGATGAAGATGGCTTTATCAAAAAACTGGCGCAGGCTTCAGAGGGCGACGCCGAACGGTTAAGCCGGGACATTGATGCCGCCCTTGCCAAAATACCGGAGGTTACAGGCGGTGGCTCTGGCGGGCTGCGCATTTCAACCGATCTCGCAAAAATTTTAGATAACGCATTGAATTTGGCCGAAAAAGCTGGAGACAAGTTTGTTACTGGCGAGCGTATTCTGCAAGCGATGACGATGGCCAAGGCATCGGACATAGAGGGCATTCTGCAAGGTGCGGGGATTACCCCGCAGCGCTTGAATCAGGCAATTAACGATATGCGCAAAGGGCGCACGGCCGACACGGCAACGGCAGAAGGCCAGTTCGACGCGCTGCGCAGATATGCCCGGGACCTGACCGAGGATGCACAAGAAGGCAAGCTCGATCCGGTAATCGGGCGTGATGAAGAGATTCGCCGCACTATTCAGGTTCTGTCGCGACGCACGAAGAACAACCCGGTTTTGATCGGTGAGCCCGGTGTCGGCAAGACCGCCATTGTGGAAGGTCTTGCGTTGCGGATCATTAACGGCGACGTTCCGGAGAGCCTGAAGGGCAAAAAGCTTATGGCGCTTGATCTCGGCGCCCTGGTCGCCGGTGCGAAGTTCCGCGGCGAGTTTGAGGAGCGCCTGAAGGCCGTTCTTGATGAAATCCGCTCGCATGCTGGTGAAATTGTCCTTTTTCTCGATGAAATGCACACGATTGTCGGGGCCGGCAAGGCAGAAGGGGCAATGGATGCCTCAAATATGCTTAAACCGGCTCTTGCGCGCGGAGAGCTTCATATGGTCGGCGCGACGACTCTTGATGAATATCGCAAGCATATTGAAAAAGACGCCGCGCTAGCCCGTCGTTTTCAGCCGGTATTTATCGCGGAGCCGACAGTCGAAGATACCA
>CBDUPU010000228.1:0-3455 GCA_965369185.1 uncultured Rhodospirillales bacterium | reverse complement strand
CAATGGCGACCATCTGCGTCTTGAAGACGCCAAGCTGTGCGACGCTGATGGCGATCATATGCTTTCTGTTCAGACCAGCTGGAATCATTTTGACAGGTTGTTGGATGAATGGGAAAAGCACGGCGAAAAACCGGATGCCGACTTTTTCCTGTATCGTCGCGGCTCTCGCAGTTCGATTGTCGATTCTGCGTTTCAGTTCAACTCGATTTCCAGGGTGTTTAATGAGCGCGTTTTCGCCGGGCGTCCGGATGAACTGATCCGCCTTTACAAGCAGCTTAACGACGTACAGCAGCGCAAGGTAGAGATCGAGATGGTCCTCACGCGGGTCGTTGAAAATATGTGCGCCGACATGGTGCAGGTCGATGCGTCGCTGACCCTCGAGGGGCTGACCGATGTCCTTTATATGCCGGGCGATGACATGCCGGACTGGAAGCCGGTTATTGGCCTTGGCCTTAAAAAGACCTGGGACCATATCGATGATGTCGCCGATATCCTGAAAATGCAGGGGCAGGCGCTGAGCCTGCAGCATCTGCGTCTGGAATCCGGCGCGACCGGCGAAACCTGCCTGATCAAGGCTGCGCGCTTTGGCAAGTTCGACAAGGTTCTTGCCATGCTGCACGAAAATGGCGAGCGCCTGGAGCTTTCAGACCTGCTGCCCAAAGACGACCAAAGCGCTTGCGTTCTGGACGAGCTGATCGCAACAGACCAGCTGAAAACGCTGCTGCGCCCGGATATGTGGACCGGCCGCGTTGGTGATCTCGGCAAGTTGTGGGAAAAGCTTCCCGTTGCCAAACAAAACGAAATGCGGGCAGAGTTCAAGGCCGCGCATACTGAAGCAAACCTGCTGTCCCTGCGCGCCCTGCACAACAAGCCGGCATCACCGGCGCCGGGTTTGGGCTAAAACCGAAGCGGGCTTGGTAAGTTAAAGGCAGGCGGCGACGGGCGCTTTATTCAGATCGCGCAGTGGCCGCCGCCGTTTTTCTCTATATAGCGTTGATGATATTCTTCGGCCGGCCAGAAATGGCTGGCCGCAGTTATTTCGGTGACGATTTTCTGGCCGAATAGTCCGCTTTGTTCATGGGCGGCTATCGCGCGCTCCGCCTGCTGTTTTTGGGCATTGGTATGATAGAAAATCGCCGAGCGGTACTGGCTGCCAATATCCGGCCCCTGACGGTTGCGCTGGGTCGGGTTGTGGATTTTGAAAAACAGCGCCAGCAAATCCTCATACGATACTTGCGCCGGATCAAAGCTCACCTCGACCGCTTCGGCGTGGCCGGTGTCGCCGGTGCAGACTTCTTTATAGCTTGGCGCGTCTTTATGGCCGCCCGTATAGCCTGATACGACCTCGATCACGCCCGGCACTTGCCGGAAAGCGTGCTCGACACCCCAGAAACATCCGGCGGCGAATATGGCTTTTTCTACGCTCATCAAGTCCTGCCTTGCGAGAGTTGTTTCTTATGACATAGGCCGCGCGGCGGGTTTTGCCAAATCGCACAATCGTTAGCTATTGCCCTCATTCCGCACTGGCGGCAGCGCGGCGATGATGCGCCCGGCAAGGCGGGAGAAGGGCAGACTCTGAATCCAGACCTTGCCCGTGCCGCTGGCAGGCCCTTCAAGGCGGGTGAGGAAAATGCCCTCGCCGCCAAAGACCCAGCTTTTGACGCTGCCCGCGCTCTGGATTTTCATGTCGATATTGGCGGTCATTGCGGCAACGCAGCCCGTATCGACATGCAGCACCTGACCGGGGCCGAGCGTTTTTTCAACGATGGTGCCGCCCATATGGATAAAGACATGGCCGTCGCCTTCGAGCTTTTGCATGATAAAGCCCTCGCCGCCGAACAGGCCGGTCATGATGCGTTTTTGAAAATGTAGCCCGACCGATACGCCCTTTGCGGCGCAGAGAAAGCTGTCTTTCTGGCAGACGATGCGCCCGCCCATTTTCTTAAGATCGAGCGGCAAAATCCGCCCCATGGTCGGCGCCGCGAAAGAGGCGGTCGCCTTGCCCTGCCCCTGATTGGTGAAGACAGTGATGAACAGGCTCTCGCCCGTCAAAAGCCGCTTGCCCGCGCCGAGCAGCTTGCTGCCAACGCCCTTGCTCTTCTCGCTGCCGTCGCCAAAGACAGTGTCCATCGTGACCTGCTCGTCCTTGTACATTAGCGTCCCGGCCTCGGCAATCACGCTCTCGCCGGGGTCAAGCTCCACCTCGACGCACTGTGTTTCCTCGCCGTGAATGTGAAAATCAACGCCGTCCGTATGGACATCGCCGCCAAAACCGTCAGAGGATTTAATCAGGTGCGAGGGCTGGGTCATGGGTAAAAGCCTTTGGTTGGGGTGGGTTCATATGACCCCCGTATTTTACCATTGTTCAGCGGTGCCGGACAACCGCCCCCGCTTTATAAAAATCCTTCACTTCGTTTGCCGGATTGGGGCCTCGACCGGGGCAGGGCATTGTTTTTAAACAAACTTCCTTCAGTTCGTTCGCAGGCGAGCAACCACGGCGCGGGGCAAAATCCGGCCAATAAAAAAGCGCACAGATGTGCGCTTTATGGGGGTAGTGTAGCAGGAATGGTGGGGAAGGGCAATTTGTGGAGTGTGGCTATTGTCCACAATTTATTTAAATAAAAAGCGGCGTTACATTTACAGTTTAGCAAAGCCGTGTTTTAATTATATTATCCTTTTGAGGAGTCTGATGTTTATACTGTCAAGTGCCACTGGCATGAGAGCAGTGAGGATTGCCTTGATTAATTTCATGTGTACTCCTTCGGTATGGTCAGTCGGAATAACACCGACGATTATATTATAAACTACATCGTAGTTATGCGTATACGAGAGTTAGTTAATAAACTCGACAACAACAGTGTGGGGCGGAGTTATAGCTGGAATACGCACTAGCTTTTCCGCCCCCTCTCGACTCTGTGGCATGAAAGACTGGAAACCAAATCTTAAATTTTATCCGCATTTTGATCGGTATTTACCCGAAGATGAAATAGTGAGTATTGTTACGGATAAGTCAGCTGTTGCAAAAAATGCTTTTTATCCTTTTCTGTTATTTCATGAAAATAGAATCTCTTTTGGGCGCGATAAGTCTAAGAATCCTCGTCCTATTCGTTATGCCGCACGTCGTGATTCTTATATTTATTCATATTACAGATATCTTTTATCGATACCATATGAAGAAAAGCTAAAATCGTATGGCCTAGATACGTGCATTATCGCGTATAGGCAAATCCCAACACATTTGGGTAGTTTATCGGGAAAGTGCAATATCCATTTTGCAAAGGAGGCATTTGAGGAAATTCAAAACCGCGGTGAATGTTATGCTGTTGCTTTGGATATTCGTAGTTTCTTTGAATCTATCGATCATAAGCGACTCGAGGAAATTTGGTGTTCTCTTTTAGGTGAAACTGAGTTGCCGCCAGATCATGCGGCGGTTTACAAGGCAATCACTAAATATG
>CBDUPU010000227.1:0-3560 GCA_965369185.1 uncultured Rhodospirillales bacterium | reverse complement strand
AAGCCATTGCCACGGGGACGCTCGATGAGTGACGATTTGATCCAGACCCTGCTCGAAGCGCCCTATGTCGCCAGGTTCGGCGCCTACTTCGAGCGCAAGGGCGACGAGCTTACCGGCGTTTTGCCCTATGCCGAACACCTGGTCGGCAACCCGCTCGTGCCGGCGCTGCATGGCGGCGCGGTCGGCGCCTTCATGGAAGTCGTTGCCTCCGGCGCCCTGCTCGCCTCGCAGAAACTGGTGCGCCTGCCCAAGCCGATCGATATCGCGGTGGATTACCTGCGGCCGGCGCGGCCGGTGGACGTCTATGCCCGCGCCATTATCGGCCGCTCCGGCGCGCGCATCGCCAATGTCCGGGTGGAAGCCTGGCAGGGCCGCCGCGAAGCGCCCGTCGCCACCTTGCACGGCCATTTCCTGATCAAGCCGGCCCCGGCGGAGGACTGACCCCCTCACCCTGACCGCTCATCGATTCGAGACTACGCATGCTTTCCTTTCCCCTCCCCTTGATGGGGAGGGAAGACGGCGCAGCCGTCAGGGTGGGGTGATAAATGGAAACCCCCACCCCTACCCCTCCCCACACAGGGGGAGGGGAATTTGCGTCACCGCGCCGCATTTGCCGGCGGCCATTCCTGCCCTAGCTTGTCGGGCATGAAAACCGATATCGTCATCGCCTATTATGACGGGCTCTGCCCGGTCTGCGTCCACGAGATGAAAACCTATGAGCGCCGTGGGCAGGGCCGTGTTCTCTTGCACGACGTCAATGGCGACATCCCCGGCGATATCGACCGCGATGCCGCGCTGAAGGCTCTCTGGGTCCGCAAGAGCGATGGCACGCTGGTCACCGGCTGGGATGCCTTCATCGCCATCTGGGAGCGCAGTCCGGGCTTCGGCTGGCTGGCCGCCCTCACCCGCCCGGCTGTTATCAAATGGCCGTTGGACAAGCTCTATCGCTTTCTTGCGCCCTACCGCCCCCGCCGGAAATGTGCCGATGGCGCGTGCCAGATCGAAAGCTGATCTTCCCGCGAAAACCTGCGTGACCTGCGGCCGGCCCTTCACCTGGCGCAAGAAATGGGAACGCGTCTGGGACGAGGTGAAATATTGCTCGAAGCGGTGTGCCGGGCGGCGATAGGCGGCTTAGTTCTAGCTTGCAACCTGTGCTTAGCCTTTCTACCCTTGTCGAATGGTATCAAAAACCCAAATCGACAAAGCTGGTCGTTATCTTTCGGACCCCAATCGGGAGTATGATGAGACCGCACTCGAGCTTGATTACGTTTTCGAGGACTACAGAAAATCATTCTTGTTGCCGCTGACAAATGCAACATTGGACATCCAGAGCCAATTGGAAAGCTTAGGCAAGAATTACTACATTGCTCAGCGGTTGAAGCGGAAACCGCAGATCTTAAAAAAGCTAGGGCGGCTGAGCGTTCGATTGACGCAGCTCCAAGACATCGGCGGCCTCCGGATAATAACAAATTCAAACTCAGAATCAGATGAGGTGTTGGAACTAATAAACACCCTATCAAACGGTCGCGATTTACGAATTGATCGGATTGTCGATTACAGAACGGCCGGCAGAGACGATTCAGGCTATAGAGCCATTCACGTTATAGTAGAAATGGGCGGACGTTTTATAGAAATCCAAATAAGAAACACTATACAACATTTTTGGGCCGAAGTCATAGAACGAACATCAATATATTATGGATACTCTTTAAAAGAGCAAGAAGGAGACAAGTCAGTTCTTGAATATTTTAAACGACTTTCTGATGTTCTCACATATCTAGATTCCGGCGGAACAGTAACCGTTGCAGAAAAAATGGACTTAGAGAACAATAGACAAAAAGCTGAAGAAATTATTCGGAAAACTGGGCGGGTTGGAATTATAAATGGCCGCGTTAATGAAGACGTTATTTTATCTCTAGCTGAGAAAGAAAAACGGCATCCAAATACTATTAATAACTGGATCATTGTATTTGATTGGAATCACGGAAACTTCGTAACTTGGGATACGGTTTCTTTGGATTTAGATGAGGCCATTAAGGCCTACACTCGTTATGAATTAGATTATAAACCCGAAGATGGATTTGAAGTCGTAATGATCGGTTCATCTGATGTAAAAATAATTCGCGAAACACACAGCCACTATTTTGGAGTCGAAGGATCTAATGTGGGCTTGGAAAACCTGAACTCTATCATAATCGGCTTGAGCGAAGATCATGGTTTAGACCTCGGTGCCATTCAAATATTAAGCGTGCTTTTTCGGAAAAAACATATTGGTGGCAACTCAATTTCATCGGACACGATAAAAAATCATTTCTGTAAAAACGTAATGAGCGCCGACAGCTCTCTTGAAAGCCTTATAAAAAAGAATTTTCTAATTGTTAAACAAAAGGACGGTCATTCACTTTCTATAAATCCAAGCAAACTTAATGAAGTTCAAAAACTAATTTCGTAGCAGCTAGCTACTTTAAAACACTGTTCACCACCGCCGCGAACGCCAGCGCATGACGTTTCGCCAAAGCGCTGACATCCCGCGAATACCCTCCCCCCATGACCACGCAGAGCGGCACGCCGGCGCGTTTCACCGTCTCGAACACATAGGACTCCCGCCGGGCGAGGCCTTCGTCTGACAGATCCAGCAGGCCCAGCCGGTCATCGCGGTGCGGATCGACCCCGGCATTATAGAAGACAAGGTCCGGTTTTTCCTGCGCGATCAAATCCGGCAGCGTCTCGGCGAGGACGCGCAGATACGCCTCATCGCCCAGCCCTTCGTCCAGCCCGATATCGAGATCGCTCGGAACCTTGCGCCGCGGCCAGTTCTTTTCGCAATGCAGGGAGAAGGTGAAGGCGCGCTTTTCATCGGCGAAAATCTTTGCCGTGCCATCGCCCTGGTGCACATCGAGATCGACGACCAGGATTTTCGACACCGAGCCTTCATCCAGCAAGAGCCGGCCAGCGACCCCGACATCATTGAAGACACAGAACCCCGCCCCGCCTTCGGGCATGGCATGGTGCGATCCGCCCGCCAGATTGCCTGCCACGCCGTGTTCCAGCGCCAGCCGCGCGGCCAGCACCGTCCCGGCGACGGAATGGCGGGTGCGGTGCTCGATGAATTTGGTGACCTTGAAGCCGATTTTCCGCTGGGTCGCCGCATCCAGCGTCTGGCCCAGCACGCCGGCGACATAATCGGCGTCATGGACCAGCGTCAGCCAGCTTTCCGGCGCCAGCATGGGCTGGTGATAATCATCCAGCGATACGACCACGCCATCGCTGACCAGCTGCTGGGCCGTTGCCCGGTACTTGTCCATGGGAAAGCGGTGCGTCGGCGGCACGTCCGCCGCGACATAGAGCGGGTGATAAACCAGCGGCAGCAAGATCAGTCGAAATCGTTTTCCAGCACGAAACGATAGCGCACATCGCCCTTTTTCAGCCTGTCGATCGCCTCGTTGATCTTCGACATCGGCAGATGCTCGGTTTGCGGCGCGATGTCATGGCGCGCACAGAATTCCAGCATGGTCGCGATCGTCGCCGGCGAGCCGACCGCGCTGCCGGTCACACTGCGC
>CBDUPU010000226.1:0-3575 GCA_965369185.1 uncultured Rhodospirillales bacterium | reverse complement strand
TGGCTGCCTTGCGAAAAATCAAGCGCCCGCATCGAGCCGGACAAATCGACTGCCAGCATGATGTCATAGCCTTCATTCTTGACCTCGGTCATCTGGTCAACGATCTGTGGCCGCATCAACGCCAGCGTCAGGCAGAGCCAGATTAATGACACCAGCGCCAGAAACCACCGCCCGCCATGCTGCCGTCGCGGCGTATAAGCGGCGAAAGACCGCCGCAGCGCCTCCAGATGGGGAAAGCGCAAAACAGGCAGCGCCGCCTGCCTCTGTGCCGCAGGCAGCAGATAACGCACCGCCAAAGGCAGCAGCAGCAGCAATCCCATCCATGGCCAGGCAAAACTGATCATTTCACGCTCACCCAATTTTCCGCGGCATCCAGTAAAGCGTCCCAGTTGGCAGGCCGTTGCACCTTCTGCTCCGGCATATAAGGCGCCTTGATCAGAATCACCGCCTCCTTGTCCCAGCCAAAGCCCGCCGGATCATGTTTCGTCAGCCAGTCCAGCCACGCCTGCCCCTCGCGCCCGGCGCATTGCGCGCGCCCAAAACGCCGTATCGCCAATTTACGCATGGCCTCCGACAAGGCAGCCGCCTTTGCTTTCATGTTCGCATCACCATCCCCGGCGCGCAGCGCCGCAAGCTTGGCCTTCATCGCTGCCTGCCAGCTCCGCTGATATGCAAGGCGTTTTCGCCGTAGCCGTATCATCATGCCCGCAGCAAACAGCATGACGCCAAGCACCAGCCACCATCCCGGCGCGGGCGGCCACCAGCTAACCGCGTCTATCCCGCGTATGTCCCTAAGCTGCGAAAGCAGATTTTCCACTGCCGCCCCCTTTGCGCCCAAGCCGTTTAAGGCCCGTAATCAAATCACGATAAACATCACCGTCTGTGCTCAGCGCCACTGCGCCCAGCCCTTGCGAAACCACCAGCTCCTCGAACCGCTTGCGCGTTTGCCGCCAATATTCCTGATAGGCCGCACTCCCTTTGCGGTCGGACGTATCGAGCGCGATTTTTTCGCCGCGCTCATCCCTGAACACCACCGGCCCGACCGGCGGCAGCAATTTATCTGCCGGATCGTTTATCGCCACCAGCACGACATCCGCCTTGCGGTGCAAATCGCGCAGTCGCTTTTCCAGCGTCTCGGTAATGCTCATAAAATCGCTGATAATAAACACCAGCGCCCCGGCAGGCGCTGCCTTGTTCAAAAACCGTAAATGCTCTTCCAGCGTCACCGGCTCCTTGTGGCAATCGTCCCGCTCACAAAGCTGCTTGAGCATTCGCCAGAGCGACCGCCGAGAGCGCGCGGGTTCCAGAAACATCATCCCGTCCGGCACATTACCGAAAAGCGATCCGCCAATCCGGTTATTCTCCCGGCTCGCCGCCCAGCCCAGCAGTGCCGCCGCCCGCGCCGCCTGTATCGATTTAAACGTACCGCGCGTGCCAAAGCGCATGGCCGTATTAACATCCGTACAGATCAGAACGCTGCGCTCACGCTCTTCGCTAAACAGCTTTAAGTGCGGCACCCCCGTGCGCGCCGTCACCCGCCAGTCGATATTGCGCACATCATCACCGGCGACATATTCGCGCACCTCCTCGAACTCCAGCCCTTTGCCGCGAAATGGCGAGCTGTGATCGCCCGATACGATCGAACGCACCTTGCGCCGTGACATCAAATTCAACTTTGACGCCTTGTAACCAAGTTGCAGCAATTCCTGAAAATCGGGATAAAGCATCGGCGGTGCCCCTACGGTACTGCCACCACTTCAAGCAGGTGATCGATGATCTGATTGCGCGCCACATCTTCGGCTTCAGCCTCGAATGTCGGCACGATGCGGTGGCGCAAAATATTCGGCGCGACCTGCTGTATGTGGTGCGGCGAAACATATTCATCACCGAGCAGCCACGCCAGCGCTTTGGCCGCATGAACAATGCCCAGCGTTGCCCGCGGCGATGCCCCGAATTGCAGCCAGCCGGACAGCTGCTTACTATACTTTTCCGGCGCACGCGTCGCACTGACCAGCGACACCGCATAATGGCGCAGCTTGTCATCCATATAAATCCCGGCGATCTCTTTACGCGCGGCAAAAATATCTGCTTGTTTGACCACAGGAACCGGCGCTTTTTTCGCCGCCTCCTCAAGTTTTTCATCGAGCTTGAGAATGGCCAGCTCTTCGTCATGATCCGGATAATCTACGACAACATGCATCAAAAAACGGTCAAGCTGCGCTTCGGGAAGACTATAAGTACCCTCCTGCTCGATCGGGTTCTGCGTCGCCAGCACCATGTAAAGATCCGGCAACTTGTAGGTTTTATGCCCGACCGAAACCTGCTTTTCTTCCATCGCTTCCAGCAGCGCCGATTGCACCTTGGCAGGGGCGCGGTTGATCTCATCGGCAAGGATGATGTTGTTAAATAGAGGACCATTACGGAAGGTGAACTCGCCCTTTTCCTGCAAATAGATATCAGTGCCGATCAGGTCGGACGGCAGCAAATCCGGGGTAAACTGGATGCGCATAAAATCGCCTTCCAGCGCATCGGCCAGCGTCTTGGCCGCCGTCGTCTTGGCCAGCCCCGGCATCCCTTCAATCAGCATGTGCCCGTCGCACAAAAGACACAGCATCATACTGCGAATTAAATTCTCCTGACCGATAATCCGGTCTCGCACCGCCGTTTCAAGCGCAGCAAGCTTGGCTGGCTCTCGATCACTCTCACCTTGGGTCATCACGCCTTGTTTCGTCATTTATCTATCCCCCTCGCTTATTGATATTTAGCAGTAAAGACAACGTTTTCAAGCGTTTCAAAGATGATTGAAGGAACCAATCGAAGTCGTCTCCCATTGGTTTTAACAGATAATCAGTGGAACTTTTACTGCCTAGCTTGCGGCTTGGATCAATTTTTCCAAAACAGGAGTAAACGATGCACCTTCAAAGCAACGCTTTTAACCATACCACCGATATACCGGCCCAGTACACCTGCGAAGGTCAGGACGTCTCACCCGAATTATCATGGCAAGGTGAACCGGCCGGAACGAAAACCTATGCGCTGATTGCTGATGACCCTGACGCGCCGGTTGGCACGTGGACACACTGGCTCATATACAATATTCCGGCAACGACCCACGAATTACCGCACGCTTTCCCACACAAGGAAATTCTGGAAGACGGCACAATGCAAGGCCGCAATGATTTTGGGAAAATCGGCTATGGCGGCCCATGCCCACCGTCAGGCGATTATGCTCACCGCTATTATTTCCGGCTGTTCGCGCTGAATGATACGCTCACGCTCGAGCCTGGCGCTAAAAAATCAGAGCTGGAAAAGGCAATGCACGGCAAAGTTCTCGCACAGGCCGAGCTAGAAGGTCATTACGCCCGTCACAGGGATTAAACCGCGATACCGCCAAGTAGGATATATTTTAACTCGGTATATTCCTCGATGCCGTATCGCGCACCCTCCCGGCCAATTCCCGACTGTTTGACACCGCCAAACGGCACAGATTCGCCGGACACGACCGGCTCATTGACCCCGACCATGCCGTATTCAAGCGCCTCGGCAACGCGAAATACCTGCCCGAGATCATTGCT
>CBDUPU010000225.1:0-3577 GCA_965369185.1 uncultured Rhodospirillales bacterium | reverse complement strand
ATATCATCGAGAATAATGACGGTCTGCCCCAGGATATGCAAAGGCTGCGCCGCGAAATGCCGCCGGTGACGGTCGCTAAAATCAATAAACGCTCTACCGTTCACCGCCCGGTTCCGCTCGATGCGGTCGCCGTCAAGAAATTCGACTCTGACGGTAATGTTATCGGCGAAATCCTGTTTATCGGCCTTTTTACCTCGGTCACCTACTCGCGCAGTATCAATGATATTCCCCTGCTGTCACGTAAGGCGAACAACGTACTGGAAAATTCCGGCTTTACCCCCGGCTCGCATGACTACAAGGCGCTGCGGCACGTTCTCGAAAAATATCCGCGCGACGAGCTCTTCCAGATGGACGAAGACAAGCTGCTGAAAACCTGCATCAGCATCCTGCGCCTGCAGGAACGCCAGCGCATCGCACTGTATGTCCGCAAAGACCCCTTTGGCCGCTATGTGTCCTGTCTGGTGTACGTGCCGCGCGACCGTTACGATACCCGCCTGCGCCTGACCATCCAGAATATCCTCGAAGAAGAATTTAGCGGCGAAACCGGCGATTTTTATACAACGCTTGACGACTCGCCGCTGGCGCGTGTCATGTTCATCATCAACATAGATCAGGCAAAGCCGCCCAAATACAGTGTCGGCAAAATCGAGCGCCGCCTGCAAGAGGCAGGTCGTTTGTGGCAAGAGCGCCTGACAGACGAACTACTGAAAACCCGCAAGACCGAAGAAGAAGCGCTGCACTTTTCACAAAAATACAGCGAAGCCTTCCCGGTAAATTATCGCGAGAGCTTCGAACCGGCCAAATCGCTGCATGACATTGAAAAAATCGAGGACGTTCTCGACACCGGCACACTCGCCCTTGACCTCTATAAATGCCATTCCTGTGAACAGACCCAGATCCGTCTGAAAGTTTTCCATCCGGATCGTCCGATGACCCTGTCCGATGTGTTGCCGGTACTGGAAAATATGGGCCTGCGCATTATCGCAGAAATGCCGTTCGAGGTTCTGCCCGGCAACCGCAAGCAATCCGTCTGGATCCACGATTTCATGATGGAGCTGGACGCAGATGTCGCCGATGCCGACATTAATGCTGTTAAACATATTTTCGAAGAAGCCTTTATCAATATCTGGTACGGCGACGTTGAAAATGATGGTCTGAACCAGCTTGTTCTCGGCGCCCGGATGAACTGGCGCGAAATCACCGTCCTGCGCACCTATGTCCGCTATATGCGCCAGATGGGTTATTATTTCGGCACGCGCTATATCGAACAGGCCCTGACCAAAAACCCGAAAATCAGCGGCTTTATCGTCGATCTGTTCAAAACGCTGCACAACCCGGAAAACCAGGTCGATGTCGAAGTTGCCAAGGCCGGCTGCCTCGTTGCCATAGAGCACGCCCTCGAACAGGTCGATTCTCTGGATGAAGACCGCATCCTGCGCAGCATCACAACACTGGTACGCGCGACGCTGCGAACCAACTATTACCAGACCGATGAAAACGGACAGCCAAAGACATACTTGTCGATCAAACTCGACAGCAAGCAGATCACAGACTTGCCGCGCCCCGTACCGTACCGCGAAATCTTTGTCTTTTCCCCGCGTGTCGAGGGTATCCACCTGCGCGGCGATGTTATCGCCCGCGGCGGCATTCGCTGGTCGGACCGCCACGAAGATTTCCGCACCGAAGTCCTCGGCCTGATGAAGGCGCAGCAGGTCAAGAACTCCGTCATCGTGCCGATGGGCGCAAAAGGCGGCTTTGTGGTCAAACACCCGCCTGCAGGCGGCGACCGCAAGGCGATGCTCGAAGAAGGCATCGAATGCTATAAAACCTACATACGCGGCCTGCTCGACATTACCGACAACCGCAAAGGCAAAAAGGTCATCAAGCCGAAAAACGTCGTTTGTCTGGACGGTGACGACCCGTATCTTGTCGTCGCAGCCGACAAGGGCACGGCCAGCTTCTCCGACATTGCAAACGGCCTGTCGCGCGAATACGGCTTCTGGCTCGGCGATGCCTTTGCTTCCGGCGGTTCGGCCGGTTACGATCACAAGGAAATGGGCATCACCGCCCGCGGCGCATGGGAATCCGTTAAGCGCCACTTCCGCGAACTGAACCACAACACCCAGAGCGAGCCGTTCGACGTCATTGGCGTTGGCGATATGGGCGGTGACGTCTTTGGGAACGGCATGCTACTATCCAAGCACATCCGCCTGATCGGCGCCTTTAACCACATGCATATTTTCTGCGACCCCGACCCGGACACGGCCAGCAGCTATAAAGAGCGCAAACGCCTGTTTGAAAACGTCAAAGGCTGGGGGGAATACAACACCAAGAAACTTTCTAAAGGCGGCCGCATCTTCCTGCGCAGCGAAAAAAGCATCGAACTGACCCCGGAAATCCGCGCCCGTTTCGATATCGAGACCGAACGCGTATCGCCGGTAGAGCTTATTCAGGCCATGCTGCGCGCCCGCACCGACCTTCTTTGGTTCGGCGGCATCGGCACCTATATCAAGGCGACCAGCGAAAGCAATGCAGAAGTCGGCGATAAAGGAAACGACGCGCTGCGTGTAAATGCCACCGAAATCAAAGCCCGCGTAATCGGCGAAGGTGCTAACCTTGGCGTCACACAGGCCGCGCGTATCGAATACGCCCAGAAAGGCGGCAAGATCAACGCCGACTTTATCGACAATTCCGGCGGCGTTGATTCCTCCGACCATGAGGTCAACATCAAGATCCTGCTGACCGATGTGATGAATGTCAGCAAGACCATGACCCTGAACGCGCGCAACAAGCTGCTCGTCGAAATGACCGAAGAAATCGCGGATCTTGTCCTGCGCAACAACTACCAGCAAACGCAGGCCATCAGCCTGATGGAGCATCAGGCTGTCCGCAACCTGCCGGTTCACGCCCAGTTCATCCGCGATCTGGAACGCAAACACGGCGTTGACCGCCAGATCGAAGGCCTGCCTGATGAAGAGGAAATCGAAAAGCGTCTGCAAGCCGGTAAAGGCCTGACAAGGCCGGAACTTGCCGTTCTTCAGGCCTACTCGAAAATCCTGTTCTCCAAGGACTTGACCGCTTCGGACATCCCCGATCTTCCGGTCATGCAGGATTACTGGCTGGTGGATTACTTCCCGCAGCCGCTGCGCAAGAAATATCGCGCTGAAATGCTGGGCCACCGTCTGCGCCGTGAGATTACCTCCACCACCATGGCAAGCAGTCTGGTTAACCGCGTTGGCCCGACCTTCGTGAAAGAGCTGATGGACAAGACCGGTGCAAGCTGCGCCGACGTTGCCCGCGCCTATCTTGTCGTGCGCGACGCTTTTGACTTGCGGCGCTTCTGGGACGAGATCGAGGCACTCGATAACAAGGTTCCGGCGCAAGTACAGCTCAAGGCACTGGCCAGCATCTCGCAAATGATCGAACGTGAGACCATCTGGTTCCTCACCCGTCTTGGCCGCGCGCCGGACGTTGAAAAAGACATCAAAGATTTCGGCAAAGGCATTAACACACTGCGCGAAAATCTTGAAGCGGTCGTACCGGAAAGCCTTGCCCAGACGATCAAACAGCGCAAGGA
>CBDUPU010000224.1:0-3583 GCA_965369185.1 uncultured Rhodospirillales bacterium | reverse complement strand
GGCCCCGGGCGATGCTACGGGTGATGTCACTGGCAAAAATCGTGACCACGCTACCGGCCAGAAAGCCGATAATTGCGCCCGGAATGGCGCCAACGCCGCCAGCACCAGCGCCAAGTGCCGCACCGGCACCGGCCATGACAAACGGACTGGCAATCTCGATACCGTCTTCAATCGCCCGGACTGTGGCTTCGCTCTTACGGCCTTCATAAATCGCAACGCCGGTACCGGTAAACATACCAACGTCAAGTGCGGTATAGCCGCCGGTTTTAAGGGCTGTCTCACCAAAAGATGTCCAGTTGAAATCTGACTCGACGCCGTTTTCATTCAGTGCAATGCCGTCTTTTGTACCGGCAGCAGCACCGGCAACGCCGCCGACACCCGCGCCGATCAGGACCGGGATGGCAACGTCAAAGCCGTTCGGCGTGACCATCCGCAGGAAACGTGCGCCGCGAACATTGCCGACATTAAGACGTTCATGCGGGATATCAATATCCGCGCCGCGCGGCACTTGTGCGCCGTCCGCCGTCGCCGCCTGAACGGATTTTTGAAACGCGTCCAGAGAAATGCCGCCTTCGGCGAGGAAGGAACTGAAGCGCGTTGTACTTGTGGATTCGACGCGTGAAAAATCACGTGCCAGCATTTCCGCTTCTGGCGTGCCTGCGATCACCGGCGCCGGGTTGCGAACCGTATCAAGATCGGCGCCCGGCACGGCCGTACGGCTTTCAGCCAGCTGGTTTACGGCAGGGGCGGCATGGTCGCGCATGGCCAGACGTTCGTTGCCGTCCGCTGTAACAGCGACACGCGCACCATCAGTTTCGGTCGTGATAATCAGTTCGGAGTCGGCATTGACCGTGATCGGCTTGCCGCCTTCATCCATAAGGACGCGGTTTTTAGAATCTACAATAACGCGGGAACCGTCACCGCCATCGGCAACCCGGTGACCTGTATCATCATCTAGCGTAACGCGGTTGCCGTTTTTGTCTGTGGCAATACGGCCATCATTATCGACAATGACGCGCTTGCCGTCTTCGTCCGTGGCAATGCGGCGCTGGTCACCGTCTGCAACGCGTTTGCGGCCATCAATATCACCTCGCCCGCGGCGGGCGCGGGCATGGCCGAAATCATCAAATCGATTGTCGAAGATAGAGCTGTTCAGCATGTTTTCCTCCATCAGGAAGGAAAGGCTGTCTTTTTTCTTCTTTCTTCGCGCTGTCAGGGCGTCACGGGTATTATATTGCTCCTCGGCGCCGCCGCCGACCATCTTGTCGTAATTATTCTCTTGCGCTGTGTCTGCTCTGTTATAAGCGTGCAGGCTGGGAGAGGTCATCGCGGAGGTCGCACGTAAAAAAGACGGCAGAGCCGGGTTCGCTCTTTCAAGACCGCTAAGCTGATTTAACATGTAATATTCCACTGATACCCTCTCTAATTATTCTCGTACTCTTTTGGCTCTATGGCCGTACACACACTTGTCGCTAATTGCCCTAATTATAGAAAAACTCGGGTGCGATTTGCAACTTCTATGGGTAACAGGTTGTTTTTAATTATTAATTAAGAGCAGCTGTTTTTGGCGTTTACGGCCACTTTGCTTCCGGCGGCAACGACATCAAAATCGCCTCGGTGTTTCCCCCGGTTTTCAGGCCGAACTGTGTGCCGCGATCATATAGCAGGTTAAACTCGGCATAGCGGCCACGCTTGACCAGCTGGATTTCCCGCTGCTCTTCGCTCCATTCTTCATTGAGGTGGCGGCGGATAAGCGCGGGATAGATCGACAGGAAAGTTTCGCCGACATCTCGGGTAAAGGCGAAATCTGCCTTCCAGTCCCCGCCCTTGGGCGATGAATCCAGATAATCATAGAATATGCCGCCAATGCCGCGCGGCTCGTCACGGTGCGGCAGATAGAAATACCGGTCGCACCATTCCTTGAACTCCTGATAATAGGCAGGGTCGTGCCGGTCGCAGCACGCCTTGAGGGCTGCATGAAAATCGGTTTCGTCCTCTGCGTTCGGCAGCATCGGCGTCAGATCGGCACCGCCGCCGAACCAGCCTTTCGAGGTTACGATCATACGAGTGTTCATATGCACGGCAGGCACCAGCGGCGACTGCATGTGCGCGACCAGCGAAATGCCTGATGCCCAGAACGCGCCGTCATTTTCCTCTGCGCCCGGAATTTGTTTGCGGAATTCTTCGGAAAAATTGCCGTGAACGGTAGAGATATTGACGCCGACCTTTTCAAAGACGCGCCCGCGCATAATCGACATTTCGCCGCCGCCTCCTTGCGGACGGTCCCACAATTTACGCTCAAACGTGCCCGGTTTCTTGCCCGCGTGCGGCCCTGTGGCCAATTCGCCTTCAATCGCCTCGAATTCAGAGCAGATACGGTCGCGCAAGCCGCGGAACCAGTCTGCGGCAGTGCTCTTGCGCGCGTCCCAATCAGCCGCCTCAATGCCGTTTTGTATATTGTCTTGTTTTTTGTTCATTGCCGTCATCCCTTGAATCCTTCCGTCTGCCTTAACGCTTCGCCCGCGACCATGGCAAGTGAATTTACAACATTTAGCGACCGCCCGCCGCCCGGCATCGGGATAGTGACACGGGCATGCGCGGCGTTGTGGACATCATCCGGCACGCCTGCGCTTTCGCGCCCCGCCAGCAGGATGTCGCCCGGCTTGAAGGTGAAATCCGTATAGGCCGTATTTGTCTTGGTGGTTAACAGGACAATACGATTCGTATCTTGATATAGGTCAAGAAATGCCCCCCACGAGCGGTGTTTTGTCAGAGCAAGCCCGGCAATGTAATCCATGCCGCTGCGCCGGATTTTGCGGTCGTCCATGACAAAGCCGCAAGGCTCGATAATATCCAGCCCCATACCAAGACAGGCGCAGAGCCGCATCGTGGCGCCTGCATTTTGGGGGATATCCGGTTGATAAAGGGCAATTCTAAGCATGCGGCAATAAACCATATTTTTCCCGCATCCTGTAGAAAATTTTAACCGTTATGGATCATTGCACTTGCATCCTATATAAATAACGGGTACATGCCATTAACGAATGTATTACATGCATACTTTCTAATCTTTTAAGGTCAAAAAGCATGAGCGCTCAGAGTACCAGTCCAAAAACTGAAGGCGGCGAAACCCGCCGTGATTTCCTTTACCTTACCGCAGGGGCCTTTGGCGCTGTCGGGCTCGGCAGTTTCGCCTGGCCATTTATCGACTCCCTGAACCCCGCAGCTGACACGCTTGCGCTGGCAACGGTTGATGTCGATTTGACGCCGGTAGAAGTAGGGCAGTCAATCACGATTGTCTGGCAGGGTAAGCCTGTCTTTATCCGTCACCGTACGCAGGAAGAAATCGAAACGGCCCGTAGCGTCGGAATCGATCAGCTGCGCGACAAGGAAACGGATGATGACCGCGTTATCAAGCCGGAATGGCTTGTTATGGTCGGTATCTGTACCCACCTTGGCTGTGTGCCTCTGGGACAGAAAAAGACCCAGCCCAAAGGCGAATATGACGGCTGGTTCTGCCCGTGCCACGGTTCGCACTACGATACTTCCGGGCGCATTCGCAAAGGTCCCGCGCCTAAAAACC
>CBDUPU010000223.1:0-3604 GCA_965369185.1 uncultured Rhodospirillales bacterium | reverse complement strand
AGCCGAGGAGCTCTTCGTATTCCGCTTTATCAAAGCCGAGGAAGGTCTCGTCGCCGATCATCATAAGCGGGCGCTTGATCAGGCTGGGGTTCTCCAGCGCGGCTTTGACGGCGGTTTCTTCGTCCATGGCTTCTTTTTGCTCGTCCGGCAGTTGACGCCAGCTTGTGCCGCGGCGGTTAATGACGGTGTCCCAGCCATGCTGGGCGATGGCGGCGCGCACGACCTGCTCGTCGGCACCTTGCTTTTTGTAATTGAAAAAGTCGTAGGCGATGCCGTTTTCATCGAGCCAGTTCAGCGCCTTTTTCATCGTGTCGCAATTTTTGATGCCGTAAATTTTGACGAGGTTCATCGGAATATCCTTTGTTTGATTAGTAATGCGGCGGTTTGTCGCGGGCGGCGATTTCGGTCGGGGTGAGGGCGTCGCCGTCCTTGGCGCTGGTCATGTATTCTTCAAGCTTGGCATCGGTCTGGGCGATATAGCGCTTCAGGCGATCAATCTCTTTCCACTGGCTTGTGATCATGTCGCTGAGATCCTGAATCTGGCGTTCATGATGGGCGATGGTGGTTTCAAGGCTTTCGATACGATCGTCGGACATTTGCTTGCTCCTTTTTCCTTGGGTCTTACTAAGCAAATATCGGGCGGCGCGTCTATCTTTTTGGCGTGGTTCGCAATATCTGAACTATTCGCGGCTTTCCGTCATTGGAGAGGGTGAGTATAGAAAGGAGAAGCCATGCCTGATCCGATCAAGTTTTATACGTGGCCGACCCCTAACGGGAAGAAAGTCGCCATCATGCTGGAAGAGTGCAATCTGCGCTATGAGGTGGAGCCGGTCAATATTATGGCCGGCGATCAACATGAGAGCAAATTTCACAAGCTCAATATCAATGAGAAGATCCCTGTCATTATCGACCCTGCCGGGCCGGGCGGCAGGGCGATCAGTATCATGGAATCCGGGGCGATCCTGATTTATCTTGCCGAAAAGACAGGCAAGTTTATGCCGACGGAAGGACGGGCGCGGTCACGTGTTATTCAGTGGCTGATGTGGCAGATGGCCGGTTTCGGCCCGATGCTGGGGCAGGCGCATCATTTTCGCAACTATGCGCCGGACAGGATCGATTACGGTATCGAGCGATACACCAAAGAGGCGCAGCGGCTTTACGGGGTTTTGAACGAGCGACTGTCGAAAGTGCCTTTTGTCGGCGGGCAGCGTTATTCCATTGCCGATATGGCGATTTATCCGTGGGCGGTGCCAAGCCAGATGCAGGGTGTTGATATCGGCAAGTTCGAGCATGTTTCGCGCTGGCTGGAAACAATGAGTGAAAGTCCGGCGGTGCATCGCGGGATGAATTTTATGATTGATTACGAAACACGCTCATCGAAGCTGGATGAGGATGCGCGGCGAGCGCTGTTCGGTTCGTAACAGGGCGGGGCTTGTTGTTGTATCAGCGTTTGGGGTGTTTGGGGCGTGAAGAAAAATCGACCGTTATGACTTTGCCATTCTTTTCTTTGACCTGTTGCAGGTTTTGTTCGGTTTTTAGCGGAACAAAGTCACGTATCTTTTCCGCTTCTATTTCTTTGTAAAGCCAGCTTGTGCATTGTTTTCGCACGCTGGGACAATAGGCGGTCGGGGACGGGCCTTCTGTGATTTCTTCGGTAAAACGACGGTTGCCGTTTTCATGCTGGTACAGACGGTAAAGGATGTTGTGTTTCGCGCCTTCAAGCATGCCATGGACATTAATCGTCCCAATTTTTTCATACCCTAATTTTTCGTACACATAAGGCGATGTGATGACATTCGGGATATTATGCAGCTCGATTACGTTATTGACCCACGGCAAATAATATTTTCTATACAGGGGGTGTTTTTTGGGATTTAGCGAAGAAGATGTCTTTGTTATTTTGAGTTTCCTGTCGCCATTTTTATTTTCCAAAAATGTTATATGGGCGTAGTCTTTGGTGTTTACGTCTGTCCAAAGTATTTCGGCACTCGCATTGCCGAGGGCTTCATATCTTGAAGGCGTCAAAATCTGCCAGAGTGATTTGAGGAAGCCTTTTTTCATTAGAATATTTTGTCGCTATTTAAAAATATTACAGGTCAATTGAAACGAAGCGAGGTGTCCGGCTATTGCGCCGATCCCCTCGCCAAAATCCGTTAAGAGTGCGCATCGCTACCTTTTGGGTGCGGGCTTCGGGGCTTGTTCGAGCCTGATAATCGCTTCTTCTTTTTGAAGGAGGCTGTCTCGTATTTCTATAATATTCTCGCGGCTGAATTTGACGACCTCGTTTAAGCCGGACATTTCTATTTCTGCCGGTTTGTGATAGGCGCCTGCATCATCGATCAATTTAAGGGCATGTTCTGCGGCAACTCTGCCAAGCTGGCAAGCATAGCAGCGCGTGCCGTTATCATAGTCGCTGTTGGCTACTTTCATGTGACGGTGGGCTTCGCGAAGCTCTTCAACGGCATAGTCGTTGGCTGCTTGCTTCATGGCCATGTCCAGAAGGCCGTCTTTGTGGAAATGCCGGATGAGGGCCAGCTGTTGCAGGGACATGGTGTCCGTCTCCAGTGGCAGGCCTGTTTTATCTACCTGAGCGATGAAAGTGGGGAGCGAGTTTTTCAGCAGTGTCTTCAGGTTGAGATAATGCAGTTCGGCACTGTTGCGGGCATTAAACTGCGCTGGTGTGCCATGTGCTTTGTGGTAATCACGAAGCACATTGTTCATTAACAGGTGCGTATAGGTCTTCTCAAACCTGAATCTTGTCAGGCCTTCTTCCAGAATTTCGTAGCTGGCGTGTTGAGAAAGATCCAGCCCCATGGCCGCAAGGCTGCGCTTGATGTGCAAAAAAGCTTCCGGGCTTTGGGGTGACTTGTTTCGTGCTCGCGCAACAAGCGTTTTCCATTCGGATTGCAGGTCTTTTATATTTTCGGCATTCATCTCAACCATGGCGGCTCGTTTCCTTTCGGCTTACTTAAAGGTTCGGAATTATGGGAACAGTTCCTAGCATGTCACGAGCCGGAAAAGCAAATTGTGATTTTTGCCGCCCCTGTGGTTACGCGCTCTGTTTTTAAAGTCCGCGGTTACCCCGGTGCGCCCGGTGTGGGGGCGTGGGGGCAGTGGTCGCAGGTATTGTTCTCGAATTCTTTCGGGTCGAGCTTTTTCATCGTGATTTTCTGGTCAGCCAGAGACGCATGGTGCGTGTGGTATTTCATGATGTGGCGGTTATGCGCGATGCTGAGAACGATGGTGCTTTCAGGCAGCTTGTCCATCATTTCCTTATAGAGCGCTTCGCCGGTTTCCTGGTCCAGAGCGGCGGTGATTTCATCAAGGATCAGCACGTCCGGCTTGTGCAGCAATACGGCCGCGATCATCAGCTTTTGTTTTTCGCCGCCGGATTGCTGGGAGCGGAAATCGTCGCCGGTCAGGATCTGGCGATCCATAAAGAAGGTCAGGCGCTCTACCAGCTCTTTTGCCACCGTGTTGGCGCTTGGGCGCAGCAGGGCGTTGAACGGCATGGCGACGGCATTAAAGGCTGCTCTAAGCAACCCCTTGTCGTTTTGCTGCTTGCTTTGATGAAAAAGTTTTTGGGCAAGGGACCACGCGACAT
>CBDUPU010000222.1:0-3674 GCA_965369185.1 uncultured Rhodospirillales bacterium | reverse complement strand
CCTGCGCCGCGCCGCATACTGGTCCAGCACTGTTTTGCTGCCCGGGTCAAGTCCAAGGCGCATCGCATCGGCGATAATTTCGGCCAGCGCCGCAGTGTCGCGCAGGCTTAAATTTAGACCCTGTGCGCCCATCGGGTGTATAACGTGCGCGGATTCTGCCATAAGCGCCACGCGCTTTGCCGTCATGGCCTTGGCTTTAAGGGCTTTGAGCGGCCAGCTATGCGGCGGGGTGACAAGGCTGATCTGGCCAAGCAGGCCACGGCTGCGCTCTTGCAGCGCCCGTTCAAAAGCGTGCTTGCTCATCGCGATATAGCGCGCGGCTTCTTCCGCATAATCGACCCAGACAACGCTCGACTGGAAACCGTCCTTGTTATTAGGCATCGGCACCAGTGTAAACGGCCCTGACGGGCGGTGATATTCGGTTGAAACATGGCGGTGTGACTTGGTGTGGCCGATCAGGCAGGTAATGGCCTGCTGCTTGTAATCACGTTCCCAAACGCCGATACCGGCCAGTTCGCGGGTAGGAGAGTTGCGCCCGTCTGCCCCGACAATCAGTTTCGCGCTCACTTCATCGCCGTTTTCAAAGCGTGCATGAACCTTGAAATCATCGGCGCTATAGGTCTCCATCCCGGCCTCGATCAATGTCACATTGTCCAGTGCAGCGACAATTTCGCCGAGCGCTGCGCGCAACGGGCCGTTCGGCATGTTGACACCAAAAGCATCTAGATGAATTTCTGGCGCTTCAAACTCGATTTGTACCGGTTTTTCTTCGCGTCCTGCGCTGTCGTCAATAATGCGCAATGTTTCCAGCGCAGCGCCATAAGGGGCGGCAAGGTCCCATGCGCCGGTGGCTTTGACGATATTGACCGACCCTTGCATCAGCGCCGCCGTCCGTCCGTCAAGGCTTGCCTCGGCCAGCGGCGGCGGCTTGTGCCTGTCGGCCAGCGCGATCTTGATTCCGAGCGGCGCAAGCAGCGCGGCAAGTGCAAGCCCCGGCACACCGCCGCCAATAATCAAAATATCCGCTTTAATCTCTGCCATGGCCTAATCACCACCCTTGAGGAGATGGGTTAGACTCACCGAGCGGCGCGTAAAGGTCGCCGCCTTGCGAAGGCATCTGTTCCGGCAGCGGCGCATACAAATCGTCTCTGGAGGCAGGTGCATCGTCAAACGGCGTGCCTAAATCCTCTGAAGGCTCCGGCCATGTTTGTGGTACTGGCGACGAGGATGGTGGCGTTTGACGTTGCAGCGGCGCTGGTTGCGCTTGCTGCCTTTCTGGTACAGCTGGTATCACACGCTGCGGCGGCGTTTCCTGGCGCGGTTCAGGGCGCGGGGCATCGCTCATTTCCGCCGGCCATTGCACCAGCTGGCATTTTCCGGCAACGCAAGACGGATAGCTGGACAGGTCAAAGCAGCTGCACATCGCGCCTTTATATTTACCGCAGCTTTTGTCAAAGCCGTCATTAAACTCTTTTTCATAGCGCGCGTTAATCGCCGTGTAGTGACAGCAAAAGCCGCAATTCGTGTCAACGACGATACAGCGATCTCCTTCTGCACATGATTGATAAAGCTCGCCAACGACAACATCCTCGCCGTCAAAGCTTATTTGCGAAGGCGTTACCGGCGCCGATGGCTCGCGCATAGCAAAGAATACGGCGCCGCCGATGATTACAATGGCCAGAACGATTGCGATACGTAATAAAATAGCAAGCCTTCCTTGTCGTTACGCTTATTGTCCGTATATAAATAATCTGACATACATACTAGCAGATTGGAGTTAGCAAAAAATGGCTAAAGTTGAAATTTACACATGGTCGAGCTGCCCTTTCTGCGTCCGTGCGAAAGCGCTGCTGGATAGTAAGAATGTTGAATATACCGAATACCGGATAGACGGTGATGAAAAGGCGCGCGACAAAATGGCAAAACGCACCGGCGGCCCGCGCAGCGTTCCGCAGACTTTTATCAATGATAATCACGTTGGCGGCTGTGATGACCTGTTTGCCTTGGAAAAGGCCGGTAAACTCGATGCCATGCTAAAAGGGTAACACTCACAATGATTTTAAAGGCTGCATGTGTCCAGCTCACTGCCGGACCGGAAATCGCCCCTAATCTTGAACACGCCGAAATGCTGATCCGCGAAGCTGCGGGGCAGGGGGCGCAGTTTATCGCCACGCCGGAAAATACCTGTCATATGCGCAGCCCGCAGACAGAAAAGCTGAAATCCGCGAAGCCCGAAGCCGATCATCCGGCAATTCCGCTTTTTGCCGAATTGGCGCAGGAACTTGGAATATGGCTGCTTGCCGGCTCGATTTCTGTTTTACTGCCGGAAGAAAACCGTATTGCCAACCGCAGCGTCTTGTTCAGTGATCAGGGCGACATTGCCGCGCGTTACGATAAAATCCATTTGTTCGATGTTGACCTGCCCACCGGTGAAAGCCACAGGGAAAGTGAACTGGTGCGTCCCGGTGAACAGGCCTCTATTGCCGATATGCCTTGGGGCAAGCTGGGGATGAGCATTTGCTACGATGTACGTTTTTCCCACCTGTACCGCGATCTCGCCAAACAAGGCGCGACGATTTTAAGTGTTCCCGCTGCTTTTACGGTGCCGACCGGACAAGCGCACTGGCAGACATTGCTGCGCGCGCGGGCGATTGAAACCGGCTCGTTTGTTATTGCCCCCGCCCAGACGGGCGAGCATGACGGCGGTCGCCGTACCTATGGTCACTCGCTGATTATCGGCCCTTGGGGCGAGGTTCTGGCCGAAGGCGACGCCGCACCGGGCGTAATCTATGCCGATCTTGACATGCAAGCGGTAGAAAAGGCGCGCCAGGCGATCCCGGCTCTACAGCATGACAGGCCTTACCGTAGCGCATAGCGCGTCAGGAATTCTTGACAGCGCATCATTATCCATAATACAAGATGTGATCTTATTATGGAGTACCTGCTATGGACAAAATGTGCACAAAAGCTGATCTTGCCGCGATTGATCCAGCGAAAACCGTCCATCTGGTCATAGATGTTCAAGAAATTTACTTTGGCAAAAAAAGCCCGTTCATAAGCGATCTTTGCCGTGAAGACGGGCAAAACGTTGCGCGCCGCATTGCCGCGGTTGCTCCAAAATTTAATGCGGCCGGTCTTGCCGGCACTTTTTGGGTTTACCACAATCTTGTGCAGGACAACCTCTATTTGGTGGAGCCTGAGCCGCAAGACTGGGTTTTTCCCAAGAAAAGCTACTCCGCTTTTTATTATACGCCGTTAAATCAGCGCCTGAAGAGCATGGGCGCCGATACATTGCTGATTTCCGGTGGCTACACCACACAATGTGTGAAAAAGAGTGTTCTTGATGCGCTGGAGCTGGGGTTTAAAGTCTATGTGCTGACTGATTGCATCCAGAATTCCGTGCCCATGAACAAAAGCCTGCGGAAAATATTTAACAGCTCTGCCAACCCCGCAGACAATGCCGCGCTTCTTACCACCTCGTCCGCGGTGCTGCGTCAACTGACCTCATCGGGGCAGGGTGCTTTAAACCAGCAGCCCGGTATTCACCTGTAACGCTTCTGCAATGGCGCGCATGGCATTGACCGAACCGTCTTTCTTGCCGGTTTCGATTTCCGTTAAATAGGGTCGTGACAATCCCGAAGCATGGGCAAGGTCGTTCTGGGTCATGCCGCGAT
>CBDUPU010000221.1:0-3710 GCA_965369185.1 uncultured Rhodospirillales bacterium | reverse complement strand
ATATTTGGGGTTGTTGGTAACAAACGCTAAGCGGAACTATTCTTTCGGGATGATGTTTGGTATTACAGTGATATGGTTATGAATCTTGCAAATCTTCTGACGATGACGCGGCTGGTGCTTTTGCCGTTTATCATTGTGCTGTTTTACCTGCCGTTCGATTGGGCGGCATGGACATGCCTTGGCCTGTTCATTGTCGGGTCGGTGACGGATTTTCTTGATGGCTGGGTGGCGCGCCGTTTTGATCAGGTGACGGAGTTCGGCAAGTTCATGGACCCGATTTCCGATAAAATCTTTGTCGTGACGATTTTGCTGATGCTGATCGCGGTTGACCGGATCGAAGGCATTTTCGTGATGGCGGTCATTATTATTTTGATGCGCGAATTTCTGGTGTCTGGGCTGCGCGAGTTTCTCGGTCCCAAAGACGTCAAATTGCCGGTAACGCAGCTGGCCAAGTGGAAAACCACCATTCAGATGGTCGCGACGGCCTGCCTGATTATCGCCCCGCTCAGCCTTACCGCCGCCATTGTCGGCAAGATCGGCATTATCGTTGCTGCGGCGATTACCGCCTGGACGGGCTGGAAATATCTGCAGGCCGGGATGGAACATATTACAGCCTGAATTTTCCAAATCGTCCCCCAATCGTATCCAAACAGTCATTGCGAGGCACGCAGTAACGAAGCAATCCAGCATCCCCACAGGCTGGATTGCCGCGCTTCGCTCGCAATGACGAAAATGGGTTTGTAAAGCAGGTGAAGGTATATTAAAAATCTCTCCCATGTCCGGATTTTATGATTTAGCACGCCCGCTCCTTTTCCGCCTTGATGCGGAAAACGCCCATAATCTTACTTTAAAAGCGCTAAAAACAGGGCTTGCGCCTAAACATGCGGCGGTGAGCGATCCAGCGCTTAAGGTCGCGCTCTGGGGTCGGCACTTTCCTAACCCCGTTGGCCTTGCCGCAGGGTTTGATAAAAATGCAGAAGTCATCGGCCCGATGCTTGGACTTGGCTTTGGTTTTGTCGAAGCCGGCACCGTGACGCCAAAGCCGCAGCGCGGCAATCCAAGGCCGCGAATCTTCCGCAATCCGGAGCATGAAGCGGTCATTAACGCCATGGGCTTTCCCAATGAAGGCGTCGTGCGCTTTAAAGAAAATCTGCAAAAATTTCTTGATCGCAAACCCCGCCCCGCCGGGATTGTCGGCCTGAATATCGGCATGAATAAAAGCCAGAGCGATCCGGCAAAGGACTACCGGCTGCTGGTACAGCAGCTTGCGCCGCTGGCCGATTATCTAACGATCAATATTTCCTCGCCGAATACACCGGGGCTACGCGATCTGCAAAAGGGCGAGAATTTGCGCGCGCTGCTGCTACAAATCATGGAAGAGCGCGCCCGCTCCTGCAAGGTCGATCCGCCGCCGCTACTGCTTAAACTCGCGCCTGATCTGGAACAAACGCAGATGGAAGACATCGCGGCAACGGTTCTCGAATGCAAGGTTGACGGGCTGATCCTGACCAACACAACGCTGGACAGGCCGGTCTATCTGCCGCATGAATTTTCAGAGCGTAAAGGCGGGCTGAGCGGCGTGCCGGTACGCGATAAATCCACAGCCACTATCGCCAGCTTTTATCAACTGACCGGCGGCAAGCTGCCGATCATCGGGCTCGGCGGAATATCCACAGGCCAAGACGCCTATGAGAAAATCAAAGCGGGCGCTTCGCTGGTTCAGCTGTACACCGCCCTGGTTTTTCAGGGGCCGAAGCTCGCGAACAGAATCAACCATCAGCTTTTGGCGTTATTAAAGCGCGACGGCTTTAATCACATCAGCGAAGCAGTTGGTTCGGGAGCGCCGGATTTCACGGCGCATCTTTGATAGTATTACAGCTTGGGTCCCGCTCTGAAGGCTTCCCGGTCAGCCCATTGACTAACGTCTTTTAATTGAGAGTAGGCAACATATCCCACCCCCGCTGCCAATCCAAAAGCGACGCCGGCGACCGTTATTGCCGGCGCGGCAAAAGGAGCCCCGGCAAACGATCCCAGAACGGCACCGGCTGACGCCGTGCCAATCGGAATAATTTCGGAGCCATCAAGGCCGCAATCAACAAAATCATCGCCACCATGAACATCCCCAAAATACAGGGCGGTCGCCGCAGCGCGCAGCCGAGAGGAGCCTTCAGCGCGCATTTCCTGATATTTTGCGCCGCTGCTGACATAGTTGAAAAAGTTGGTAATACCGTGTGCGATCGTCCCGCAAATATTTCTTTTCTGTTCCATGTCCAGCTCCTTTCCTTTAAAAATTAATGTTATGTTAAATAATTAGCGCATTTTTGTCAATAGATGATTGAAAAACAAGGGATAGCGGTAAAGCTGAAAAATCTCGGAAATAAAAATGTGACCTATACTGCAACAGCCATACTCCGGTCTGGCCTTGATGAGGTGAAATGTGCTACAAGAAATCAACACCAAAATACTTGAATTTTTGAAGCAGGATGGGTTCAACCATGTCAGCGAAGCTGTGGGAACAGGCTCTGGGCAAGGCAAAAACACAAAAGCGCTCGACCTTTAACAAGGTACGGCGTTTTTTCATGAAAAAGCCGGAAGCACGCGGCCTTGTCCCGAACCGCAAAGGTCAGGGCTTTTTCCTGCTGAAAACACCGGCTGAAGACCCGGAAATCATTAAGACCAAAAAACGCTTAACGTTGGGCGGCATTGTTGCGGCAACCGGCATGGCTTTTATCCTGCTTATGCTCTCGCGCGAGGCGACACCCGGCTTTACCATGGTCCTGCTAGGAATGGGCGCGCTGGCAGGACTGATGCTGTATGATGTCGCCAGCCGCAGGCTCTGGGAAAAGAAGCTGTCGATGACGGTTGACCGGCTCAGTAATAATCACGACCGGCTCGTGCATGAAGTCGCGCGCAACCGTGGCGATGTGTCGATTATAAAAGAAGGGCTTGGCCGCATGGCGCAAAGCGTCGCCGAACAGGGCCGCCGCCTCGCCCCGACCACCAGCGTCGAAGGCAAAATGATCGAAACGATGGTCAACCAGCTTGGCGCACTTGGCGATACGCCCCGCGCCGCAGCGCAAGAAGTGCCGCAGGCCAGTGAAGTATTACGGCTTGAAATGGCGCCGCCGCCAACGCGCCCTGCCCCGGTCAGCGAGCTGGACAGTGAACTGGAGCCGGACTTTAGCAAATACAGCGATACCGTTGTCACCAAGCTGGTGCGTCAGGGCGTACAACAGGACAAGATCGATGTCTTCCTGCAGCCGGTTGTCAGCCTGCCGCAGCGTAAAGTGCGCATGTATGAAGCCTATGCCCGCATTCGCGCCGGTTCCGGCGCGTACCTGCCTGCCGGGCGCTATCTTGGCATGGCGGCGAAAGAAGACATGGTGCAGGCGATTGATAATGCCCTGCTGCTGCGCTGCCTTGAAATGATACGCGATCGCCGCGACACTGATACGGCGACGCCTTACGTTCTCAATATTTCGGGCGCGTCTTTAAGCGACCGCCGCTTTATGGGCGATCTGGTCGCCTTTTTGTCCCAAAACCATAAAATGGCAAGCAGACTGGTTTTTGAACTGCCGCAGCACGAGCTGGAGCAGCATGCCGCAACAATTGCACCGCTTCTTGACGGCCTGTCCAAACTGGGATGCCGCTTCTCGATGGACCGGGTACGCAGCCGCACATTCGATATTGCCCGGCTGAAATCCATGCAT
>CBDUPU010000220.1:0-3719 GCA_965369185.1 uncultured Rhodospirillales bacterium | reverse complement strand
ATCGTCGGCCATGTTGCCGAAGTCCTCAAGCGCGAAGGCAAACGCTACGGCCTCGCCACCATGTGCATTGGCGGCGGCCAAGGCGTCGCCATGATCGTCGAAAACCCCGACGCTGCCCCGAAACCGGGCATGTAAGGGGAAAATTATGAACCACCAAGCACACCAAGTTCACCAAGGTGGCGTTCAAGAGCCTTCAAAAGCTCTGGATGTCATTGGTCGTGAAATTGTCGATGCTGCTTATACCGTTCATAAAGAAATCGGCCCGGGCTTACTGGAAAGCGCCTATGAAATCTTCCTGATGGAAGAATTGCGGGAACGCGGATACGATGTAAAAAATCAGGTTCCGCTAATGGTAAAATACAAAACCAAAATGGTGGACATCGCCTATCGCATGGATATTGTCGTAAATGACAACGTTCTTATCGAACTGAAATCAGTCGATAAAATCCTGCCTATCCACGAAGCCCAGATGCTTACCTATTTGAAGTTTTCCAAAATCAAGCTCGGCTACTTAATTAACTTCAATAACCGCCTGATAAAGGATGGAATCCGCCGCATGGCACTATAACCTTGGTGATCTTGGTGCCCTTGGTGGTAAAAAAATGTTAGGGAGACTTACTAAATGACACACAACATCAAAACCGTCGCCGTGATCGGCGCAGGCGCCATGGGTTCCGGCATCGCCGCACAAGCAGCCAATGCCGGTTACAAAGTCATCCTGCTAGACAAGCGCCCCGACGGCGCGGCGCAGGCGATCGAGCGCATGAAAAAAGCCAAACCGACCGACGCCTTTAACGCCGGTTTCATGCACCCGTCCAACGCCAAAAATATCGAGACAGGCTGCACCGATGATGACATGGCAAAAATCGCCGAAGCCGACATCATCATCGAAGCGGTATTCGAGGACATTAACGTCAAACACAACGTCTTCCGCGAAATACACAAGCACGCGAAAAAAGACGCGATCATCTCTTCCAACACTTCAACCATTGAACTTGAAGACTTGGTTGACGGCTTCCCGAAAGATTTTAAGGAACGCTTTATCAACACCCACTTCTTTAACCCGGTGCGCTTCATGCATTTGCTGGAGATCATCGACGGTCGGGATACCGATCCGGAAATCCTCAAGGCCGCCTCTGATTTCGGCGACCGCGTTTTGGGCAAAAAAGTCATTCGCGCCAAAGATGCGCCTGGCTTTATCGCCAACCGCATTGGCATTTACGCCATTGAACGCGCCAAGGCAGAAGCGCTAAAAAAAGACATGCCGATCGAAGACATCGACGCCATTTTCGGCCCGTCCTTTGGCTTCCCGCACCTTGGCCTGTTCAAGCTCGCCGATGAAGTCGGCGTTGATATCGTCTATCATGTCGGCCAGAATTTGCAGGCAGCCCTGCCAGCAGACGACGATTTCCACGGCATTTACAAAGATGCCGACAAGGTCAAAGAAATGCTCGATGACGGTTACACCGGCAAGCACAAGGGCAAAGGCGGCTTTTACCGCGTCAAGACAGACGAAAACGGCAAGCCCGTTCGCGACGCCAAAGGCAAGCCGGTCAAGCAGGTACGCGACCTTGGCACGAATGAGTTCCGCGACGTCAAACAGAGCGAATATTTCAAAAAGACCGTCTGGAAAAAGCACGGCAGCGAAGCCGCCTTTTTCGATTCCAATGACCGCGCCGCCAGCGTGGCATGGCCGGTACTGCGTGATACCTTGCTTTATGTCCTGAACCACGCCAAAGACATTGCTTACGATATTCAGTCAATCGACGATGCCATGCGCGCCGGTTACAACTGGCAACATGGCCCGTTCCAGTTGATCGATAAATTCGGTCTCGACTGGTTTAAAAACAGGCTGGAAGAAGAAGGCGTTGCCATTCCTGCCCTGCTGGAAAAAGCCAATGGCTCTTTCTACCAAGTCAATGACAGCCAGCTCGAAGTGATGAATTTCGATGGCAACTACCAGCCGGTTAAGCGCGAAGACGGCGTGATCAACCTCGAAGACATCAAGCGTAAATCAAAGCCGCTGGTCACCCACCATTCGGCAAGCCTGTGGGACATTGGCGACGGCATTGTCTGCCTTGAATTCCACTCGCAGCAAAACTCGATCGACCCGTCGATCCTCCACGTTATTAACGAGAGCATCAAGCTGGTCAGCGAAAGCAACGGCAAATATAAAGGCATGGTCGTTTATAACGACGCACCACGCTTTTCCGTCGGCGCGAACCTGAAGCTGGTCGAGATTTTCATGAATGTCGCCGAAAATAAATGGGCACAGAAAATCGGCCTTGCCGCCCTTGCGGAAAGAGGACTGAAAGGCATCGTCCATGAACTGATTTATCAGGGTCAGGCCGTTTATACTGCGCTCAATCAGGCACCCTTCCCGGTCATCGGCGCGCCCAAAGGCAACCCGCAAAACATGGCGTTTGGCGGCGGCTGCGAAGTACTGCTGAGCTGCGATGCCATTCAGGCCGGACCCGAACAGGTGATGGGCTTGCCCGAAACCGGCCTTGGCCTGCTGCCCGCATGGGCAGGCTCCGCCCGCTACCTTGAGCGTGCGGCGAACCGTCCAGGACAGGCAAAAGGCCCGATGCCCGCAGTGATCGAAGCAGGCATGGCACTTGGCAACCCGATGTCCTCTATCGCAACCTCCTCGCAGGACGCGAAGAAAAAGCTCTGGCTGCGTAAAGATGACGGCATCACCATGAACCCCGACCGGGTTCTGGCCGACGCCAAGGCAAAAGCGCTAGCCGCCGCGCCCGACTACAAACCGAAGCCGCTGCCGACCTTTAACCTGCCCGGCCCGTCCGGCAAGGCGGCAATCCGCATGAATGTCGATAAAATGTACATGCAAAAAGACCCGCCAAAAGCCGGCGGCGTCAATCATGTCGATGTTATGGTCATGGACCGGCTGGCCGACGTTCTGACCGGCGGCGAAACGCTGGAAAAGGGCGATGTTGACCATCATGTCGCCGACAATAAAGACCAGATCAAAAAGCTGATCGACGAGCGCAAAGACGGCAAACTGGGCGTGAACCCGACCATCGCCTTTAATTTCAGCCGCATGATGCAGCTGGAGCGCGACAACTTCATGGCCGCTTTCATGGACAAAAAATATACATGGAAGCGCGTGCATCATACGCTCAAGACCAACGCGCCGCTGCGCGAAGACCGTCCTGACGATGCGCCGACGCCAAAGGAACTGCGCGACAATATGGAGCCGATGACCTTGCCGCGCCGTGACATTGAAGGCGCACCGCTTTCAGGAAATGATGCCGCGATCCTGAAAGCCATGGCCGACATGACGGCGGCGTTCTACAAACAGAACGAACAAAAAACCATGCAAGGCCAACTGGCACAAGCGCCGCGCACCTTGATGGCAATCCAGCGCGTCTTCAAGATGGTTTAAAATCAGGAACATTGGCAAAACAAATAGCGTCACCCCGGACTTGATCCGGGGTTTCTGCCACTAGCGCTCCTAGCAATGACGCAAAAGAGTTAAACCAAAACATTGTGCGTAAACCGGATGGCCCGCTTGCCTCGCTTTCCGGGGATCGTGATAATATACGCAGATTCACCACAAACGCGTCACGGATAAACGGATATATATGAAAACCGTCTTCTACATTCTCGGCCTGCTCTGCATGGTGTTTGTTTCCGGCTGCGCCACGCAGAATAACACGGAAACCGATCCGTTAATGCCGATGCCGGAAAGCACGCTG
>CBDUPU010000219.1:0-3722 GCA_965369185.1 uncultured Rhodospirillales bacterium | reverse complement strand
GCGGCATGTTCAGCGCTGCGTCTAAGCCTTGTCTTTCAAAAGAAAAATGCGGTTTACAGCCAGCCCATCCATGTTCGAACGCGCGGAATATACTGGAAAATCTTATCCACAGTCAAGAACTTATTTAAGAAAATCTTAAAAAAGCTTACTGCGCCTGATTTGCGCAGCTCTTGCTGGTCAAAAATCCATTAATCCAAGCCGGGACTTTATAGCAGCCCGGCACGGTTAATACCATATAAAAACGCGAATGAAAGACAGTTTAACAACGTGGACCTTAACAGACTGTAAACCCGCTTCAGAATTGCCGTTGCGGCATGACGAGAACTTACGGGGCATGTGATTTAAAGCACCGGAATTACAGATTTTTTTCGCTGCCTTGCCCTTTTCCCTGCGCACACAAAAAAAGAGCCCTGCACAAGCAGGGCCCTTTAAAAAATTTTAGCGGTTCAGCGCTCAGCCAATTGCGGCCGATTTGCTGTCGCCTGATTCGTCTTCTTCACCAGCCGATTCGAGAGAGATCCCCTCCGCTCCGGCATCTTCAAGAGCCAAAGCATCGGCTTCCTGCTGGGCGGCAATCGCGATTTCGTCACGATCAGCAGCGATTCGGCGGACCTGGTTCACGTAGGAACCGGTACCGGCAGGAATCAGGCGGCCGACAATAACGTTCTCTTTCAGGCCGATCAGACTGTCCACTTTGCCCTGCGTTGCCGCTTCGGTCAGAACCCGTGTCGTTTCCTGGAAGGAAGCGGCCGAGATGAAGGAGCGGGTCTGCAGGCTTGCCTTGGTAATACCCTGCAGAACCGGGCGGCCTTCTGCGACCTGCTTACCGTCGGCAAGATATTTGTGGTTTGCCTTTTCGAATTCCTCACGGTCAACCTGTTCGCCTGTCAGGTAGGTCGTATCACCCGGCTTGGTGACTTCAACCTTCTGCAGCATCTGGCGGACAATCACTTCAATGTGCTTGTCGTTGATCTTCACGCCCTGCAGACGGTAAACGTCCTGCACTTCGTTGACCAGATACTCGGCCAGCGCCTCGACACCCATAACGTCCAGAATGTCGTGCGGCACCAGAGCACCTTCGAGCAGCGCGTCACCTTTACGGACGAAGTCGCCTTCGTGTACGGCCAGGTGGCGGCCTTTCGGGATCAGGTACTCAGCAGGCTCGCCCTTGCCATCGGTCGGCTTGACGACGATACGGCGCTTGGACTTGTAGTCCTTGCCGAACTCAACCTGTCCATCGATCTCGGAGATAACCGCGAAGTCTTTCGGCTTACGGGCCTCAAACAGCTCGGCAACGCGCGGCAGACCACCGGTAATATCACGCGTTTTCGAAGTTTCACGCGGGATACGAGCGATAATGTCACCGGCTTTGACTTCCTGGCCGTTTTCAACAGACAGAATGGCGTCAACCGACATGTAGTAGTTGGCCGGCAGGCCGTTCGGCAGCGTAATGACCTTCTCTTTTTTGTCGAGCAGGGAAATACGCGGCTTCAGTTCACTGCCTTTCGGCTGGCTGCGCCAGTCAATAACCGCCTTGGACGCGATACCGGTCGCTTCATCGACCTGATCGGAAACAGAGACACCTTCAACAAGGTCATAGTAGTGCGCGACACCGTCTTTTTCCGTGATAATCGGAATGGTGTACGGGTCCCACTCTGCCATCTTGTCGCCGGCTTTGACTTTTGCCCCTTCTTCCACCAGCAGGCGTGAGCCGTATGGCAGGCGTTGCGACATTTTTTCAGAGCCTTTGGAGTCAACAACGACGATCTCGGTGTTCCGGCCCATAACAATCGCGACCCCTTCGGAGTTCTGAACAACGTTATGGTGGCGGATCATGATCTTACCGTCGATCGGCGCTTCAACAGAGTTTTTCTCTGCGCCACGCTGCGCGGCACCACCAATGTGGAAGGTACGCATCGTCAGCTGCGTGCCCGGCTCACCGATTGACTGCGCGGCCATAACGCCGACAGCTTCACCGATGTTAACGCGTGTACCGCGTGCCAGATCACGACCGTAGCAGTTAGCACAAACCCCGCCGACTGTTTCACAGGTCAGGGCAGTACGGACGAGAACTTCGTCGATACCGGCCGTTTCAACAGCTTCAGAAGTCACTTCGTCGATAATCTCGCCGTTCTTAACGATCAGTTCACCGGAAAGCGGGTTCTTGATATCACCCTGTGCCGTCCGGCCCAGAATACGCTCGGCCAGAGAGACAACGACATCAGCGCCGTTCATGACAGCACGCATTGTGATGCCCTGCTCGGTACCGCAATCTTCCTGAATGATCACCGCGTCCTGCGCGACATCAACCAGACGACGTGTCAGGTAACCGGAGTTTGCGGTCTTCAGAGCCGTATCGGCCAGACCTTTCCGGGCACCGTGCGTAGAGTTGAAGTATTCCAGCACAGACAGGCCTTCTTTAAAGTTGGAGATAATCGGCGTTTCGATAATCTCGCCTGACGGCTTGGCCATCAGACCCCGCATCCCGGCCAGCTGACGGATCTGGGCTGCGGAACCCCGCGCGCCCGAGTGTGCCATCATGTAAACCGAGTTCAGGACACCGCCGGAGATGTCGGAAATACCGGCCATCATGGCGTCAGCGACATCATCGGTACATTTCGACCAGATATCGACAACCTTGTTGTACTTTTCACCTTTGGTGATAAGGCCGTCCATATATTGCTGTTCGAATTCCTTGACCCGTGCGGATGCTTCACCGACCAGCTTTTCCTTGGCGGCCGGGATAACCATGTCATCCTTACCGAAGGAAATACCGGCATGGCAAGCATGGCGGAAGCCGAGTTTCATCAGGCGGTCACAGAAGATGACCGTTTCTTTCTGACCGCAGTGACGATAGACGATGTCGATAAGGTTCGAGATCTCTTTCTTGGTCAGAATGGTGTTGATCATGCTGAACGGCACTTCCGGGTGACGCGGCAGCAATTCGGAAATCAGCATCCGGCCCGGTGTTGATTCAACGATCTGGGTAACGCTGTTACCTTCGGAATCAACACCTTTGTAACGGCATTTGATTTTCGCGTGCAGCGAAATCACGCCTTCGGTCAGCGCGTGCTGGATTTCACCAGGTCCACGGAAGATCATGCCTTCGCCCGGCTGGTCGTCCAGCGCGAGTGACATGTAATAAAGACCCAGAACAATATCCTGTGTCGGCACGATAATCGGCTTGCCGTTTGCAGGCGACAGGATGTTGTTGGTGGACATCATGAGGCAGCGCGCTTCCAGCTGGGCTTCGATTGCCAGCGGGACGTGAACAGCCATCTGGTCACCGTCAAAGTCGGCGTTAAAGGCGGTACAGACGAGCGGGTGAAGCTGGATGGCTTTACCTTCAATCAGGACCGGCTCGAAAGCCTGAATGCCAAGACGGTGCAGCGTCGGCGCACGGTTCAGCATAACCGGATGCTCGCGGATAACTTCCTCGAGAATGTCCCAGACTTCCGGACGTTCGCGCTCGACCATTTTCTTCGCGGCTTTAACCGTCGTTGCCATGCCGTAGATTTCGAGCTTGTGATAGATGAACGGCTTGAACAGTTCGAGCGCCATCTTTTTCGGAATACCGCACTGGTGCAATTTCAGTTCCGGACCGACAACGATAACCGAACGGCCGGAGTAATCGACACGTTTACCGAGCAGGTTCTGACGGAAGCGGCCTTGCTTGCCTTTCAGCATATCGGACAGCGATTTCAGCGGGCGCTTGTTGGCGC
>CBDUPU010000218.1:0-3728 GCA_965369185.1 uncultured Rhodospirillales bacterium | reverse complement strand
CGAAGACAGTTTCGCATTGGCGCTCGGCGCTGAATATTTGCTGAGCGAAACATGGACGGTGCGCGGCGGCATACAGTGGGACGAAACGCCGACCACCGGCAAAAACCGCACGACCCGCACGCCGGACGGCAACCGTACATGGCTGTCTGGCGGGGCGACATACCAAATGAATGACCGGATGAGCCTTGATATGGCCGCAACCTATATCTTTATTGAAGACGGGCATATTAACCGGACAACAAGATTCGACGATCTTTATAATCTGTTTGTGCCGGGCGGCGGCCTTGCCGCTTCTGTGACAACACGCGGCACCGCTGAAAGCGATGTCGGTATTATCGGCGTGGCGCTGAATTACAAATTCTAGAGGCCCGAATTTAAGAGCTTATTCTTCGAGAATACTATTGAGCTTCATGGCAAGTCCCATCGAGCCTTGCACTTTGAGCTTTCCCATCATAAAGGCGATATTCGGGTCCTGCGTGCCTGCGATGAAGCCCTCGAAGGTGGCCAGCGAACAGCTGAGCGTCGTGTCGGCTTCCTTGTCTTCATGACTGATTTCCGGCGGAGACTGTGTCGTATCGACATAGACAAGGCCATCATCACCAAAATTGAATTTAATCCTGGCTTGCAAACCGGCGGCGCTGCTCATGCGCAGTTTAATTTGTTCAGTGACGCTTTCGAGAGACATTGTACGGGATACTCCTTTGCCGGAACGGCATTGCTTGGACGTCCCTATGATGCCACGAACCGCGGCAAAAAGCAGATAAATTTTATAAAGTCTTGTTAAGGCGCAGCGGGGCCGGATGCCGGCGCGGTGTGCGGCTTGAACTCCGGACGGGCGAGCAGCGCCGTGTTGGCGGCCAGCATGTCCTCAAGCTCTTGCGAAGTCGCTTCGACTTTAAGACCGGGCAGATCGATAAACGCGCCAAGACGGGCGGCTGTGAATTTATGGCGGGCGGCTTCGTTAAACTGGCCGCTTAATATGGCCTGGGAACGGTCAAAATTGGCGCTCATATGTTTGAGATAGGCGCGGGGCAAATATTCGTTTTCACAGAAAAAAGAGCGGAAGGCCGCTTTCCACGCGCCTTTTAATTTTTCCGGGCTGGTTTCATTGCCGGCGGCGCGGGAAAAAGCCATGCGCGCTTCGTGCATACCGCGCGATCCGGCATCCATTTTAGACGGGTCCGCCTTTTCAATAGACGGCCAGATCAATTGCAGATGCGGCACCTGTTCGGCCAGCGGCTCTTCGTGGGTCAAATACCAGTGCGCCATGATCGTGTTGGCGTATGCGGCGGCTTCGGTCGCCATGAAATTCTGTATGTAGCCGGTCTTGTCCATCGTGTCCGGCCCCGCCGCCATCAGCCCCGCGCAATCATGGGCGGCATGGGTCATTTCGTGCGGAAAAAGCACAAGCAGGTTTATCAGCTTGTTCATGTCCTGCAGGCTTGCCTCGGTCGCAAGGCTTTTATGAATGACAATGCAGCCGCTGCCGCTGATATAAGCGCCGCCGAAACTTGTGCCTTGTAGCGCGCTTAAACGGTGGCTGGAAAAATCATCCGCGCCGATCGCGACACCGGCATCGGCCAGCGCATCCTTCATGTCCTGAAACGGCTGGTGGGTTGAATAGAAGTTCTTCAGCAGGCCGGACACAACTTTTTTGGGTTCGGTGGTTTTGTCATGGACGCCGATACGGACAAAATTATCTTCCGCCTGATCGCCCTGCAACTGATAGGCAAATGTCGGTAAATTCTGCATGCTGCTTTGCATGATACGCCCCTGTCCTGCTTGAAATTCTGCCATAGTTCTAGCAGAAACGCTAAATTATGTCAAATCAGACAGGGACGTTATCAATCAGCCGCGCCTTGCCGAGTTTGACTGCGGCGAGAATGCGCAAAGGTGCCTCGCCGGGCGACTGGAGGCTGGCGGCATCGCGCACTTCGAGATAATCAATGCCGTCAAAACCCGCCTGTTTTAAAGCGTTCACACCCCATTCCTGCACATCTTGCAGCGCCTCGCCCGCGCGCAGGCGCTCTGCCATGGCAAAAAGGGTTATGTTCAGGCTGACGGCAATGTCGTACTGGCGATCATCAAGATAGGCATTGCGCGAAGACAGGGCGAGGCCGTTATGGTCGCGCACGGTCGGCACGCCGATAATTTGCGCCGGAATATTCAGGTCAGACGCCATGCGTTTAATGACCTGCAATTGCTGCCAGTCTTTTTCACCGAACAGGGCAAAATCGGGTAAGGCCTGTAGCAGCAACTTGGCAACCACCGTGGCGACACCGTCAAAATGACCGGGGCGGTGCGCGCCTTCCAGCGGTTCGCTAACGCCGGAGACGCTGATATTCGTGGCAAAGCCTTCAGGGTACATTTCCGCAGCATCCGGATAGAAAATGCCGTGCGCGCCGACGCTTTCGAGTTTGGCGAGATCCGCGTCCCAAGTGCGCGGATAGGCGGAGAAGTCCTCGTTCGGGGCAAACTGGGTCGGGTTGACGAAGATACTGGTGATAACGCAATCAGCGCGTTCCAGCCCCTGCCGCACCAATTCAAGGTGACCGTCATGTAAAGCGCCCATTGTCGGCACTAGCGCGACTGTCTGACCTTCTGCGCGGCGCTGCGCGACAAAAGCGCGCAAGTCAGTGACTTTTTCAAATACTTGTAATTTTTTTATCGCTATTTCGGACTGCATTTCACCCTCGCTTATTTTAACTGTTTTTAAAGAAGAAGACATAATAATGAAAGTCAAAAAGGGGGCTAATTTATGGGCGGCAGAGTAGAAGTTGCTACTATACTAAACTTGATCGAAGCTGACGGCTTTACGTTGACGCGCACCGCGGGTTCGCACCACACTTATTCCAATGATGATAATGGGCGACATGTCACCGTGCCCTGGAGCAATAAAGGTGACGCTTTGCCGATCGGTACGGCTAAAAGTATCGCCCGTCAGGCCGGGCCTCGTGTTGAACATGCCTTGACCGATGTCATGCGCGGCGGCCACAGACTTTTGAAACAACATGTCAAAGCCTTGAAAAAAGGAATGAGCTCATGAGTAGCGCGCTGAAATATATCGCCCTGATCCGCAAGGAGGATGAAACCGATTACTGGGTCGATGTGCCGGACCTGCCGGGCTGCATCTCGCGCGGGGAAACAATTGACGAGGCCATGGCCAATTTTCAGGATGCGCTGGAGCTGCACCTTCAGGCAGCGCGTAAATCAAATGAAGCGCTTCCATCACCGCGCGAAAAGGACGAGGTTATCGGCGCGGAGGAAGATCCGTGGCATCAGGCATATTGGGTCGAGGTCAGCAATGATGATCGCCTGCACATGACCTTTAGCCGCCTGTCTGAATATTAATCTCTTTAAAATCCGCTGGCTTCGAGGTCCATCACCGGACCGGCACCAGCCATGATGGCCTTGAAGCGGGCATCTGTTTCCGGCAGCATCTTGGTATAGAAAAAGCGCGCCGTTTTGATTTTGGCCTGATAAAATTCATCGCGGCCTTCCGCGCCTTGTTCCAGCTTAACCGCAGCGGCCTTGGCCATTTTCGTCCACATAAAGCCCATGGCGACCAAGGCGAACATCCGTAGATAATCCGTTGATGCCGCGCCCGCTTCATTGGGGTTTTTCATGCCCTTTTGCGCGATCATCGCGGTAGATTGCTGCAATTTTGAAAATGCCTTGGCGAGCGGGAAGATAAATTCCTGCAAATTGGCGTCGGCCTGATTATCTTC
>CBDUPU010000217.1:0-3796 GCA_965369185.1 uncultured Rhodospirillales bacterium | reverse complement strand
TATGCATGAGCGCGAAGTGATTATTCTGGACCCGATGCTGGCAACCGGAAAGTCGGCGGTGGCCGCGATTGACCGGGTGCGTGATTATGACGGGATCAATGTAAAGTTCCTTTGTATTGTCGCTGCGCCGGAAGGGATTGCGGCGGTGCGTGAGGAATATCCCGACCTGCCGATTTATACTGCGGCGATTGACCGCGGGCTTGATGCGCAGGGGCATATCCTGCCCGGTATCGGCGATGCCGGTGACCGTATTTACGGCACGAAGTAAAGCAGCGCGATGAAACTTAAATATGTTTCCATTACCGGGGCGGATGATGCGGTCGATATTGACGATCTGAGCGCGCTGGGTACTGAATTTCCGTTCGCCGAATTTGCGATTTTGCTGATGCCCGAAGCGATGGGGCAAAAACGTTTTCCGACGCTGGGCTGGATCGAGGATTTTGCTGCAAATTATAAGGGTGCGCATAAGGCAATGCATTTATGCGGCAGCGCTTTTCTCGGCTTTGTGAAGGGCGATGCCGATGTAAAGCGGATGATGCGCGGTTTTGATCGTATCCAGCTTAACCTGAAATTCGGTGATGTTGCCGGTAAGTATGATCCGGAGGCCCTGCTGGCACAGGTAAAAGCACATTCCGAACGGCAGTTTATAATCCAGTATGCGCCCAGTGAGGAAGGCGGCGAAGAAGGGCTGCTGCCGCTTTTGCGCGATATTCCCAATCACGCGATATTGTTTGATGAATCTGCCGGGCGCGGCATTGTCCCGGATCGCTGGAGTGCGCCGCTGGAAGGACATTTTTGCGGCTATGCCGGCGGGCTGAAGCCGGGCAATCTGGCGGAAAACCTGCCGCTAATCGCTGCGGCGGCCGGTGATGCGGTGACATGGATCGACATGGAAACAGGCGTGCGCACGGAAGATTGTTTTGATCTTGTAAAAGTGCGCGAGGTATTAAAAATCGCGGTGCCTTTTTGTCAGTCCAGCTCTGAATAGGACGTTCGGATATTTTCAAAAATCAGTAATTCGGATGCGGCCAGCTCGCTAAGCTCCGGGCTGAGCATCAGGACTTTGCGGGCTGCAATGGAAGGGTTTCCGCGTGCTTGATCCTTAATCGCACCGCGGACGGCCACTTTTGTTCCGGGCTGAAGAATAGAGGTAATATCGGCTTCCAAATTAAGGCTGTCGAGCGTGAAGTCAAAATCGGATGGTCCGCTATCCAGCGTGAATGTTCCCTTATCCACTTTGGTAATGATGCCGCTAACCACGGCCTCGCCATCGGAAAAATAGGTCAAAGCGCGTGCGGGGGAAAGCGGCACATTGAGCGCCAGCAAAAGAAGCAAAGCCGGTAAAAGCAATCTGGATTTTCGTGTCATTACCTAGCGCCTTTTCTCTGTTTCTGCGTTTTGTCGCCGTTAATGTTCGCGGTTATGGGCATCCCACCATATCCGCAGCTGCTCACGCTGCCCCATATAATAGGCCAGCTTTCCGAATAGCACCGGGCTGTTCAGGATCTCTTCGAAAATCTGATCGCCGGAGGCGTTATCAAGCTCTCCATCGATCAGGGACTGTATGTCTTCATCTGTTATTGTTTTCGTTTCAAACATGATGCGTGACCTGTTGCGGCGTCTCCAACGCAACAGGTCACGGGAAGTTCCGTTATGTCATTCGTTTTTTACATAGCGTAGCGAGTGTGTCCTTCGCGCGAGCCGTAGGCAGTTTGTTCCGTCCCGATAATCAAAACATCGCCCATACGTTCCTGTAGTTGCTCTCTGGCACGTGACAGGCGGGAGCGGACAGTGCCGACAGGAATATCGAGAATTTTGGCGACCTGCTTATATTGCATCCCTTTGACACAGATCATAATCAGGATGTTGCGGTGTTCTTCGGATAGCTCTTTCATCGCCTTATTGACCTTGTGAAGTTCCATATGCTGCTCTTGCATTGGCACAGTTTGCTGATTTTTGATGTAATCTTCGGGGTCGTACTGGCTTTCAAATTTGACCCGGCGGCGGTAGCTGCTGACGAACAGATTATACATGATCTTACTTGTCCAACTGAACAGGCTGGTGCCCTCTGTAAACATCTCCCTCTTTTCCATGGCCTTTAGCATGCTGGCCTGTACAAGGTCTTCCGCATCCTCGCTCGTGCGGCAGAGTTTATAGGCAAACTTCTGCAATTTAGGCATGATTTGGACAAGTTCGTGGTCACGAAACATCTGGCGGCTCCCTTTAATAATGTTGATTATGAAAGCGAAGCTAGCAGCGATACGTAACTGCAATTTTCCAAATTCGTAACAGAATTGAAAATATTTGTTTCAGTTTTGTAATCGTGGCCGGTGTGGTTTTTCTAGCCTGCCGCGCTGTTGGAAAAGCTTGTTTCCCAGCGTTCATCGGTGCTTAGAGGGTCTTCGGCGTTGAAAATTTCATAGACTTGCTCGGCCTCGGTCGGCCCTTTCGTTTCAACGGCGATCAGAAAGTGGCCGGAATGTAACTTCTTTTTGAAAAACTCTATATCGTGTTCGGGAATGCCCGCGCCGATCAGTGCGCCAATCAGGCCGCCTGCTGCGGAGCCGGCACCAAAACCGGCCAGAGTCGACACAATGGGGCCGGCAACAACTAAATTCATGCCGCCGGTCGTAATGATGCCTGCAGACATCAGCCCGGCCATGACCGCCCCGGCAAGCCCGCCAACCAGACCGCCGCCCGCTGCGCCTTCTGCTGCTTTGGTATGGTGCTCTATCGACAGGTTTTGGTTGCGGCTCTCATCGCTTGTGACGACAGAGATAGAGTCTTCTTGATAACCAGAATCTTCCAGCTGTTTTAAAACGCGCGTCAGCTGGTCCTGATGCTCGAACACACCCATGACGATGTGTTTTTCCGTGCCCATATTGGCTTCAGGATAGAACGGGTAATACATGACGGCCCTCCTTTGTCTCTAAAAACTCATACGTCCTGAGCGCGCAGTTCGTTCCGATAAAAAGTGCTGCGGGCAATGAGGGTTGGCAGCTTTCCTGCCGAGGAACTTTCACGTGATTCAGGATGTTGGCCATGCATCTGCAAACAGGGCTGAAATAAGGAGGTTATTATGGAAGTCAGAGAAATAATTAGCGATCCGGTAAAAATCGCCGGGCCGGAAACCATGCTGGATGAAGTCGCAAAAATGATGCTGGAGCAGGATTGCGGTTCTATTCCCGTAGCCAAGAACGACAAGCTGGTGGGAATGATTACCGACCGCGATATTGTTTTGCGCTGTGTTGCCAAGGGCATGGACCCGATGACGGTCACGGCGGAACAATGCATGTCCAAAGGCATTTTATATTGTTACGACACCGATGATATCGAGGATGTTGCCGAAAACATGGCAGACAACAAAATCCACCGCCTGCCCGTTGTCGATAAGGACAAACGGCTGGTCGGCATTGTTTCGCTGGGGGACATCGCCCTTGCCTGCGAGGAAAAACAGATTCCCGGCGAGGCATTGAGCGACATTCACAAGGCTGCCTGATTTAAAAAGCAAAAATAAAAAACGAGAACAGAGGAAACATTAAATATGGCCACAGACCGAAAGATTGAGGAAAGACACGACCCGGTGATTTCCAACCTGCCGCTTTATGCGCAGGAGATATATTGGGACACTTATTACAGAGCGCGTCACAAATACCGGGGCCTCAAACTATGGTTCGGCACAAACGCCGAGCCGGATAACATGGCTCATTACGTGGCCTGGGAAGCCGTAAAGCGTGAATATGAGAACCGTGACGGTTATTGGCAGAAAAAGTAAGGCGGAACCCTCTTTTCAGCT
>CBDUPU010000216.1:0-3805 GCA_965369185.1 uncultured Rhodospirillales bacterium | reverse complement strand
CCGTTGCCGCGCAGCAAGCAGAAGGCGGCTATCTCTATTCCCCCGAAGGGTGCGACTTTCAAATCAGCCTGCCGGCGGAACCGCGCGTTACCAAACGATGCCACAACGAGCTGCAGGATAAATGCTCGATGATGGCGACCTATACGCAGGTTTTTGCGCTGGATTCCACGGTCAATGTTTATGTCAGTTGCCGCCCGTCCGGCGCCGATGCGCGGAAGAACTACACGCCCGACCTGCTGCGCACCTCCCTGCTCGCCCGCCCCGGTGTCAGCGAACTGGAAACGTATGACGTAACCTTTTCCGAAACGGACAAGGCGCTGATGGGCGCACTGCTTGGCGCAGGCGAAACCGCGAACGGGCAGGACGTTATGGTCTATGTCGCGCAGCTATGGGTCGGCGACAACTCTATCTTTACGTTTGAGGGCGAGCTTATCGGTGCACAGGGCGATCAGTCCGACAAGCTTTTTGCCCAGATTCTGCGCAGCCTGCATCATACAGACAGCAATCCGAACGCCCCCGCAGAAGATGCCGGCGTCGATGACAGCGCCGCAGAAGCGCAGGATGAAGAATCCGAAGAGAAACCGGCAACAGCCGAAGAGTAAAAACTCACCCGTTTCACCCAAAGAAAAAACGGCAGACGATCTTTAAACCGTCTGCCGTCTAGAATTTTTAATTAGGCCGCTTAGTTCGGGCCGTTCGGGCCTGGCTTGTCACCCATCATTTGTTTCATCAGGGCGTTAATGTCCATTTGCTGCTCCGGCTTACCCAGCGCGACCGGCGGGAAGCTCAGCACTTGCTGAAGCTGGCCGTGCTTGTAGATAGCGCCGTTAATGTGCAGGTGCTTGGTCGGCGTATCTTCTGTGATTTCCGTCGTCAGAACCAGAGGCTCGTACTTGTCGCCGTCCTTGGTGAAGCTGGCCGGAATGTTGAATTTCTCGGTCAGGCCGCTTTCGCGCGGGGTGACGTTCATGCTCAGCGTCAGGTCGAACTCAGGCTTCTCGACGATATTTGCCTGATAGTTTTCATCAATCATGATCGGGACGATGGCAACCGTCCATTCGCCGATATCGCCTTCCGGCTTATCAATGGCGATTTCAAACATCATGACGCCCTTCTGGATTTTCGGCGGCTGCATGTCTTTGGTCAGATCATTCGCGGCTTGCTGCACGACCTGCATTTTGCTCTGGTCTGCCTGCAGGGCCTTGAAAGCGTCATTCAGCTCACCCAGCATCGCTTCGTCGAATTTGCCGAGCGCCATTTGCGCGGACGGATCACCTTGTGACATACGCTGCATGACGGATTGGCGGAAAATCGCGAACGCTGCCAGCATTTCATCGGAAACCTTGTTTGCGTCATAGCTGCTCATTGCAGCGAGATCATCAACAAGTTTCTCGATTTTCTGTTGTGCGGCTTCGCGCTTGGGCGCTGCGGCCTTTTCTTCGTCGGCGAGCTTCTGGTAGGTATCCAGAAGGTTTTTAATTGCTTTATCAGCAGTAGGTGTTGTCATGGTAAATCCGCTCCCTTTATAGGTTTTCTGTTCATTCGTTTTTCGTATTACCCTTAGCGGTAGCATGGCACAGGAGGGCGGTCAAGCCACCCCGGATTTTCATCAAAGGGATATTTTCAGGGATATTACGAAGGACGGCCGTGCTTGCGGATATGTTCGACCATGGCGAAAAAGCCATTGCGGCGACTTGGGCTAAGGTGGCCGGAAAGGCCGAGCTTTTCAAACGCACCTTCTATATCGACCGCGGGAATTTCGTTCAAAGGGACGCCCTGATACGCAAGAGCAAGAATATAGATCAAGCCTTTGACGATCTGGGCGTCGCTGTCTGCTTGAAAATGGTAAACCTCGTCTCCATCCTTTTCTTCAACAGAAGACACAATCCAGACACGGGACGTACAGCCGCGCACAAGCCTGTCGTCAGTCTTCAGCGCCTCCGGCATCGGATCAAGCCGCTGGCCAAGGTCGATCAAATAGCGGTAACGGTCCTCCCAGTTATCAAACAGGGAGAAGCTATCGGCCAGGTCTTCAAGTTTATCTGCAGTCATCATTCGTTACTTTTAAATCTCTTCCTGTTTTTGATTATAGTATGAGAATTCAAACTGCAAAGTTTTTGATGGGTACAGACGATTGCCAGCGGGGGCAAGGAGCACTATCTAACTTATAATGGCTAATAGTGCACACCCGGCTCATTTCGTAACAGACATCACATAGCAAAGTTCACATGATAAAAAATGAGGCGCAGGCGGGATAAAAAGAGTGTTCTGACTTGCCAGCCGCGCCAAATATGCTATTGATGTCTTCCCCCGATGGCGCTTAACGATTCACAGGCGCAATATCGACAAAATTGACGAAATAAAAATGAGTTCTGGGCCTAAAGGGGCTTGCGCGGGTTCACATCCGTTGGCTAGACTGAGATTGTGGTGATTCAAAAAGTGGGAAGGATAGGACATCCCTATGAGTAAATCCGGAGACGGCGACAGCAAAAATACCCTGTACTGCTCTTTCTGCGGCAAAAGCCAGCATGAAGTAAGAAAGCTGATCGCAGGGCCGAACGTGTTCATTTGTAATGAGTGCGTCGAGCTATGTATGGACATTATCCGCGAAGAGGACAAATCCTCGATCGTACGCTCCGGCGAAGGAGTTCCAAGTCCAAGTGAAATCAAAGCGGTTCTTGATGACTATGTCATCGGTCAGGAACAGGCAAAACGCGTTCTGTCCGTTGCCGTGCATAACCATTACAAACGTATGGAACACGCACAGAGCGGCGGCGAAGTTGAACTGGCAAAGTCGAACATTCTGCTGGTCGGGCCTACCGGTTGCGGTAAAACGCTGCTGGCTCAAACCCTCGCCCGCATTCTCGACGTTCCGTTCACAATGGCGGACGCAACGACACTGACCGAAGCCGGTTATGTCGGTGAAGACGTTGAGAACATCGTTCTGAAACTTCTGCAAGGCGCGGATTACAATGTTGAACGCGCACAGCGCGGTATCGTCTATATTGACGAGATCGACAAAATCTCCCGCAAATCTGACAATCCATCCATTACCCGTGACGTATCGGGTGAAGGCGTTCAGCAGGCCCTGCTGAAGCTGATGGAAGGCACTGTTGCAGCTGTCCCGCCGCAAGGTGGCCGTAAGCACCCGCAGCAGGAATTCCTGCAAGTTGACACGGCAAACATCCTGTTCATTTGCGGCGGCGCGTTTGCCGGTCTGGACAAAATCATTGCCGAGCGCGGTCGCGGTACGACAATCGGCTTTGGCGCCGATGTGCAGGACCCTGACGAGCGTAAAATCGGTGAGCTTTTCAAAGTAATGGAGCCGGAAGATCTTCTGCGATACGGCCTTATTCCTGAATTTGTCGGGCGTCTGCCGGTTATTGCTTCACTCGAAGATCTTGATGAAGCTGCCCTGATCCAGATCCTGACCGAGCCGAAGAACGCACTGATCAAACAGTATCAGCGCCTCTTCGAAATGGAAAACAAGGAGCTTCGCTTTACCGAAGGTGCGCTGAAAGCCGTTGCCCAAAAAGCCATTGAACGGAAAACAGGCGCTCGCGGCCTACGGTCTATTCTTGAAAACCTGCTTCTGCACACCATGTTCGAACTGCCGGACCTGGATGATGTTGACGAAGTCGTGGTTGAAGAAAAGACGGTGAAAGAAGGCAAAGAGCCGACCTATGTCTATGCCGACAAAAAGAAAAAAGCCGGCAAATCTTCCAAGTCTAAAAAAGAAGACGATAAGGAAGAAGACAAGGAAGAAGCAACCGCCGGTTAATTTCACTGGTGATTAACGAACAAG
>CBDUPU010000215.1:0-3814 GCA_965369185.1 uncultured Rhodospirillales bacterium | reverse complement strand
GCCATCGGCAAATGAATCGTTACCGCCGCCGCCGCCGCCGCTAATAGTGTAAGTTGCGTTCGCCGTACCGCCACTATTGCTGCTTTGGCCATTGCTGCCGTTGCCGCTACTGCTACCCCCGCTGCCGCCGTCAGCAGAAAAACAGTTGCCGCCACTGCCTCCTGTATTGTTGTTTCCTCCTCCGGGGCTTCCGCTCCCGCTTCCGCCAGTACCGGCATTGTTTAGGCCTCCGCCAGCACCACCGTTATTACCGCTATTATCAGAGATTGATGAACCGCCGCCGCCGCCACCAATCGCCAACAACGTGCTATCAAACTTTATGGCGCTCGCACCTCCGCCAGCGCCGCCACACTTGGATGAAAAATGGCAGCCGCTGTCACCGCCGCCGCCATGTGCGCCTGCCAGCCCCGTATCCGTGACCCGCCCTGTGCCGCCACTACCCACTAGTATATTGAAATCTCCGGTCGCGCCGGGGACGTATTCGAATATCGTGCCCCCGCCAGCGCCGCCGCTGCTGCTGCCCCCACCTGCACCACCGCCGGCACCCTTAATAGTAACCGTGGCCGTACAGCCGACCTTGGATGCATCGACATTCAATGTATATGTGCCCGGTGTTGTGTAGTCTGAATTGCCGCTGCAGCCGCCGCCACCGCCGCTGCTATTATAACGGATCGCGCCTTCTAGGCCGGCGCTGCAGGTGCGGTTGTCCCAGCCGATCTTCATCGATCCGCCGGAAAAGTCGGCTGAAATTTCCTGTGCGCGTGCCTTGTGATAAGGAGTGGCCAGTAAAATGCTTGCCAGTCCTGCCAAAAGAACGATTTTAAACGCGATTTTTCCCTGCAACCTAAATTCTCTTTTGCGTGTTATTTTTTAAAATTAAAAAAAATTTTCTCTACTATCAATATTCTACACTAGGTTTACAGGAAAAATCGTTAATTTTGAGTGCTGCGCGGGCTGGATCAGAAAAAAATAGCTTTATTTAAAGGAAGTCGCCCGAAAGCCCCGGTTTGACTCAAGTTTTTATTGACGTAAGGCGGATTATTCCTATAATGCGGCATCTCTGTAAAAGGAGAGGTGTCTTTATGGCTTTTAAATGCCCGGAATTCAGGGCTTTTCTGTGAAGTAAAGACTTTTATTAACTGGTGTACAAACCGGCCCGGAGAAAGCTTAACGCGCGGATCCGTTTACGGTTTGGACTTAGGTTCAGCAGGAAGCCCCTGCGGGACTGAAAGAGAAACTGGAGAAAAACATGGCTCGTATTGCAGGTGTTAACGTACCTGATAACAAACGCGCGATTATTGCGCTGACTTATATCCACGGCATCGGGCGCACTGCTGCCCTGAAAATTTGTGACGATATCGGGATTGAACATTCCCGTCGCATGAATGAACTGTCCGAGGACGAACTCAACCAGATCCGTAAGGAAATTGAATCCGACAAGTACCTCATTGAAGGGGAACTGCGCCGGGAAGTTTCCATGAACATCAAGCGCCTGATGGATATGAAATCCTATCGCGGTCTGCGCCATCGTGCGCATCTGCCGGTGCGTGGTCAGAAAACACGGACGAACGCCCGTACGCGTAAGGGCCCGGCGAAACCGATTGCCGGCAAGAAGAAATAAGAGGGCGGAGGATTAGATAATGGCTAAACCATCAAGAGCAACTACGAAGAAAAAAGTTAAAAAGAACATCACGGCCGGTATCGTCCACGTGAATGCGACCTTTAACAACACGCTGATCACCATTTCGGACGCGCAAGGTAACGCTGTGTCCTGGTCTTCTGCAGGTATGATGGGCTTTAAAGGCTCACGTAAATCCACCCCGTTTGCTGCTGGCGTTGCTGCTGAAGATGCCGGTCGCAAGGCACAGGAGCACGGTATGAAAGAACTGGACGTTCGGGTCAAAGGCCCGGGTTCAGGTCGTGAATCCGCCCTGCGCTCACTGCAGTCTATCGGCTTTGTAATCAAGTCGATTCAAGACATTACGCCGGTGCCGCACAATGGCTGCCGCCCGCGTAAACGCCGCCGCGTATAATTAAGGATCCGGTCGCATGGGAATTTCTTCCGTGCGGCCCCTTTGATTAGAAGCTAACCAGAGGCCGGTTAAGAGCCGGATGACGTTAACACAAATAAAGGAATAATACCTTGATACAGAAAAACTGGCAGGAACTGATTAAACCGACCAAAGTCGAGATTGACCACGGTGCGGACGTAAAAACCATTGGCAAGATTGTTGCCGAGCCGCTCGAGCGGGGCTTCGGTCTGACGCTGGGTAACGCCCTGCGCCGCATTCTGCTGTCTTCGCTTCAGGGCGCAGCCGTAACGGCCGTTCAGATCGAAGGCGTTTTGCACGAATTCTCCTCGATCGAGGGCGTTCGTGAAGACGTAACCGACATTATCCTGAACATCAAAGCCATCGCCGTGCGCATGCATGTCGAAGGGCCGAAGAAAATGCGCTTGAACGCTGAAGGTCCTTGTGAAGTGACCGCTGGCATGATCGAGGCCGGTGCTGACATCGAGATCATGAACCCTGACCTCGTTATCTGCACCCTTGATAAAGGCGCGAAACTGTCGATGGAAATGACCGTTAATACCGGTAAAGGCTACCGCCCGGCGGCACAGAACCGCCCGGAAGAGGCCCCGGTTGGTCTGATCCCGGTTGACAGCGTGTTCTCGCCGGTCCGTAAAGTGACCTATGACGTGGAAGATACCCGCGTTGGCCAGATCACCGACTATGACAAGCTGACGGTTCACATTGAAACCAACGGTGTGGTCACGCCGGAAGATGCGGTTGCTTATGCTTCCCGTATCCTGCAAGACCAGCTGCAAGTCTTCATCAACTTCGAAGAGCCGAAAGAAACGCCTGAGAAGAAAGAAGAAGAAGAGCTGCCGTTCAACAAGAACCTGCTGCGCAAAGTGGACGAGCTGGAACTGTCTGTCCGTTCCGCAAACTGCCTGAAAAACGACAATATCGTTTATATTGGCGACCTCGTACAAAAGAGCGAAAGCGACATGCTGCGCACCCCGAACTTCGGCCGGAAGTCCCTGAACGAAATCAAGGAAGTCCTGACCGGTATGGGTCTGCACCTCGGTATGCAGGTTGAAGGCTGGCCGCCGGAGAACATTGAAGATCTGGCGAAAAAGCTCGAAGAGCCTTACTAAGAATAAAGGGGGCAGGTGGCCAATGTTCGCCTGCCACTTTACCCAGAAGGGCAAGGTGCCCGAACCCCGTCTTTTATGGAGACATGCTGGCGGGAAATACCATGGTTCTCACCCGTAATTCCGCAGTGGAATGCTTTAGTGAGGCCGCAGCGATTTAAGAAAGGACAACGCTGATGAAACACCGCATTAAACAGCGCAAACTGGGTCGTAGCTCCCAGCACCGCAAAGCCATGCTGGCAAATATGGCCGCATCTCTGGTCAAGCACGAGCAGATCGTAACGACTCTGCCCAAAGCCAAAGAACTGCGCCCGTTTGTTGAAAAGATTATTACTCTTGGCAAAAAAGCCGCAGAAAACCCGGATTCGGCGTTGGCCAACCGTCGCCGCGCAATGTCGATCATGCGCGACGAAACCCAGGTCAAAAAAGTTTTCGACGTACTGGCCGAGCGCTATAAAGAGCGTCAGGGCGGCTATGTTCGCGTTCTGAAGGCAGGTTTCCGCTATGGTGACGCTGCGCCGATCGCTGTGATCGAGCTGGTTGACCGCGATCCTGAAGCAAAAGGCAAAGATAGCGGCCCGCTGCCGGATATGGGCGAAGTTGATGCGCCTGATTTTTCCGACATGAAAGTCGCGCAAGCTTAAGCTAAGTATTCAG
>CBDUPU010000214.1:0-3814 GCA_965369185.1 uncultured Rhodospirillales bacterium | reverse complement strand
GAGTTAATGTCAGCGATAGAAAAGTTTCCGGACAAAGACGATGCGCCGGTGCCTCCGCCGCTAGCCCTTCCGCAGGACTTCGATGATCATTGCCGCAAGGTTGCGTTACAAAAAAGCGGCTATGTCCAGACAATCGATTATCAGGGGCTTGTCGAAATTGCCGCCCGCAACGATCTTATCATCAGGCTTGCCTGTAGCCCGGGCGCGTTCGTAATTGAAGGGCAGGCTGCGATTGATGTCTATCCTCTGGAAAAAATAACCGACGAAATAGATGAAAACGCGCTGAAAACACAGATTTTCAAATGCCTGATTATCGGTTCGCAGCGTACACCAACTCAAGATACTGAATATGCGATGCGGCACCTTGTGGAAATTGCCCTGCGCGCCTTGTCGCCTGGTATCAACGATCCTTTTACCGCCATAAGCGTTATCGATCGCCTGTCAAAGGCGCTTGCCGGTTTCTTTTCCAGACAGAAACGTCTGAATATTTATTATGATCAGGAAAAAAGCCTTCGCGTCACGGGCGTGCCTGTCAGCGACGAGGTGATGGTTGAAATGGCTTTTGGCCAGATCAGGCGGGCCGCGCGTGATCGCATCGACATTCCGCTGCATTTACTGTGCAGTATCCGTAATGTCGCGGGGCTTGCCAGAAATAACAACCAGAGGCAGGCGCTCCGGCAACAGGCGCAAAGAATCCTGGATCAAGCGGAGGCAGGGCAGGCGCTTGCGGATGACTTGGCATTAATAAAAGTTGCTTACCGCCAAACGGCGCAGGCGCTGGAACATGCTTATTCCGTGGCTTCCTGAATGTCTTCGCGAAGCTCTTCGCCGGTCTGGTCCAGCTTTTCGCCCATTTCTTCAAACGTGCCTTCATCCTGATCGCAAGCCGTGACAACAGGCATGGCGCAGCCAAGCAACAGGAGGGCAAACATCAATTTCAGGCTGTTCATCATTCAATACCTTTGCTGTTTCGGGGGATTTTTGTGGTCGGCATTCTTCTCATATTCTTGGCTGATCGCGTTTAACGCTTCCTGTCGCTGCGCTGCGGCCGGTTGCCCGCCGGACAGGTATGTGTAGGCCAGCGCACCGGCAATGACCGAGAGAATGCCAACCAGAAAAAAGAAAAGATCGCTTTGCTCTTTCCTCTGCTCTTTCATTGTCCCGCGTCCTTTCATTGCGTGGCCTTGTCGGTTGCTTTTGGTACAGTCCGACTAACGGCAGCGCCTTATGAAAGTTCCTTTTCAGTGGGGGCGCTTAGCATGACGTCGATCATGCGGCCGATCTGGTGTTTGGTCGCAGGGTCCTGCACCGCACGAACTTTGTAAACGATTTTGGCGGTGAGTGGGTCACTATCGAGCCGCTTCATGCAAGGAGCCTTGATACCGTCAATGCCATGAAAGAAATTCTCGTAAGGGACCTCGAAAAAACGCCCCAATGTGAAGAGTTTGGCGGCAGGCAGGCGGTTTTTTGCGGTTTCGTATTTTTGCAGTTGTTGGAACGTGACCCCCAGAATTCGTGCCAGATCTTTCTGGCTGATCTTTGCGGATTCCCGCATTGTTCGCAGATTGCGGCCGATCTGTATGTCGGCTTCGGTGATTTTTGTCTTGCGTTCGTTCATCTTTGTTTCCATTTTAGAAACACCATTAAAGCAAAATGTTTCCAAAATAGCAATATTTTAGGTTGTAACTTGCCGTCATAATCTCTTCATGGATACAGAGTGGCTAAAAACGCAATTTCGGTTGCACCCTGATAAAACCAAGGCAGACCTCGCCAAGGCGCTGGGGCTGGAGCCTCCGGCCATCAGCAAGATCCTGAGCGGTCGCCGCCAGATTAAGGCGCATGAATATGTCGCCATGCGCGCCTTTTTTGGTATGCCGACCGAAGGTGCGCGCGCGGTCGTCTCGCCTTCTGGGCGTAACTATGTGATTCCGCCGCTGGGGCAGGAGGCGTTTGAAGACAAAGCGCCGGAAGGCGGTGATGACGCATGGGTCATGCCCGCCAGCCTGTTTGAAAGCCGTACCAAAGCCCCACCCGACCAGATCAGGATCTTTACCGTACAGGAAGATGCGATGACGCCGGACTTGCAGCAGGGGGAGCGCGTGCTGGTCGATCTGTCCGACACCAAGCCGTCGCCGGCGGGGGTGTTTGTCGTGTCTGACGGTCTGGGGCAGATTATCCGCCAGTGCGAATATGTGCCGCACTCCGAACCGCCTGCCATCAAGCTCTCTGCACGTAACAGCAAATACGAGCCTTATACGATCCCGCTGGCCAAGGCGCAGATTATCGGCCGCGTCCTTGCAAAGTTGCAGTGGCTGTAAAGATTATCATGGAAGCCCAAACGTAAAAAAGGCGCCTTGTGGCGCCTTTTTACAGTCATACGCTATAAACGCTCTGGCCAGCGTTATTGCTTTTTCGGAGACGGCAGTTTCTTTTCTTCGAAAAGAACATGAGTGCCGACTTTGCCGGTCTCTGCATTTACGGCGCGCGGGTCGTATTTGCGGAAGCTCAGCTTCTCGGTCGCGCCTTTGCCTTTTTTGACGTAGTAGGTGTAACCCGTCGGGTTGCCTTTTACGTTTTTACCGGTGCTTACCAAGCGAACTTTGGTTGCGACGCCTTTTTTAGCCATCTCTCAAAACCTCAAAATAAACTTAATCGAAGCCCGCACAATAAGGATTTTCAGGGCCTTGTCAAGAAAAATTGACGGAGTTTTCCGGCGGGTTATTTCTTCTTTTTCGGCCCGCGCTTGCCCCGTTTGTTTTTACTGCCGGATTTTCCCTTGCCGGGGCCGCCAGCATGGCCGCCGCGGCGCGGTTTGCCGCCCTTTGTGTGTTTGTATCCTGCTCCGGAAGGCGGGCGCATGATCAGGCCGGGAATGTCGGCGCTGTCTTTGCTGGTCAGCTCTAAAATCGTGCCGCCGGTAATGCCGTCCGCTTCGCGCAGCCGCACGACGACAGTCGCGCCCATACGGTAAACCCGCCCTGACCTGCGACCGATCAACGCGTGCTGGGCTTCGTCGTGAATGTAAAAATCATCCGGCAATGTGCGAATAGGAACCAGCCCGTCCGCGCCCGTATCGGCCAGCGAAACGAACAGGCCAAAGCGCGACACGCCCGAGATTCGCCCGGTAAACTCCGCCCCGACCTGCGATGACAGATAGGCGGCGGTAAAACGATCGATCGCACTGCGTTCTGCCTCCATCGACAGACGCTCGGTCTGGGAAATATGCTGCGCCATTTCTTCCAGCCGCACTTTTTGTTCTTCCTCCAGCCCGCCGGGGCCTAGCCGGTAAGCGTTGATCAGGCTGCGATGCACCAGCAGATCGGCATAGCGCCGGATCGGCGAGGTAAAGTGCGCGTATTTGGTGAGCGCCAGCCCGAAATGGCCGATATTTTCCGGATGATAAACCGCTTGCGCCTGAGAACGCAGCACGACCTGGCTGATCAGGTGGGAATAGGGAAGCTCCGCCGCCTTGTGCAAAAGCTGGTTGATCTGTGCCGGGCGGATGACCTGACCTTTGGGCAGCGAGAGCCCCAGCCCGTCAACGAATTCGCGTACGCTATCGACTTTCGCCGGGTTGGGCTTGTCGTGAATGCGGTAAACGCACGGCGCCTTTTTGTCTTCGAGCGCACTTGCCGCCGCGACATTGGCGAGGATCATAAACTCCTCGATCAGCTTGTGCGAATCAAGGCGCAGCCGTTCGCGCACGCCGGTCATTTCGCCCTGCTCGTTGACGAGGATCTGCCGCTCCGGCAAATCAAGATCAAGCGCGCCGCGTTCTTCCCGCGCCATCCACAGCACATTATAGGCTTCGTAG
>CBDUPU010000213.1:0-3887 GCA_965369185.1 uncultured Rhodospirillales bacterium | reverse complement strand
ATACCCCCTACAGAACAACGGCTTGAAAAATTATAAGAAAAAAGCCCTGCCGGGGCAGGGCTTGCAATCTTTCATGTAAGGCCGTTTAGCCAAGCCGGGCAACAATCTGCTCGATAATCTGCTTTTCCTTGATTGGCGGGCGCGATGCACCGGCAGCGATCGAAGGCGCGAGGCGGTGAGCAAGAATCGGTTCGGCCATCGCCTTGACGTCATCGACGTTCGGTGACAGGCGGCCATGGATCAGCGCGCGGGCACGTGTTGCCAGGGCAAAAGCCTGCAACGCGCGGGTGCCGGGGCCGTAAGCAACGTTCTGATTGACATAATCAAACAGTTCGTTCAAATCTTCGGTTTCAGCGGCGCGCTTTTCTGTTGGCCAGAAATGCGGGCGCGCGTTGCGAACAATATCGAGAATTGCTTCCAGCGGCTTTTCACCAATCGGCAGCTTGCGCACGAGGTGCTGCAGGTGGATCAGGCTTTGCGCGTTAAAGACCTGCTTGAGCTCTTTCGGGCTGACCAGTGTTGTGCCCGGCGCTTCAAGATCCGCACTCTCGTTCATGATTTCTTTCCATGTGTGGTGCGTACGAGTCGTGCCCATCAGAACAGCGCGCTCGGCGTCACGGTCAGGGTAATCGATAACGGCTTTTAGCAGGAAGCGGTCAAGCTGTGCTTCCGGAAGCGGGTTGGTGCCTTCCTGTTCGAGCGGGTTCTGGGTCGCAAGGACGTGGAACGGCGCAGGCAGGCGATAGGTCTCGTCGCCAACAGTAACTTTTTTCTCCTGCATGGCCTGCAAAAACGCGGACTGCGTGCGCGGGCTTGCGCGGTTAATCTCGTCACCCAGCACGAGGCGGGTAAAGATCGGACCTTTAAGGAAGCGGAAGCTGCGCTCACCAGTCTGTTTGTTCTCTTCCATGATTTCGCCGCCGAGAATGTCCGAAGGCATCAAATCAGGTGTGCACTGGATACGCTTGTCATCAAGGCCGAAAACCTGGCCGATTGTTTCCGCCAGAACGGTCTTGGCAGTGCCGGGGACGCCCTCAAGCAGCGCGTGGCCGCCGGACAGCAAAGTAATCATGATCAGTTCGAGCAACTCCGGCTGGCCGAGGACGGCGCGGCTAAGCTCTTCTTTTGCTTCGGCGAGACGTTCCTGAACACTTTCGATGTATTGTTCGACCTCTTCGGTCATTTGTTCTTCGGCAAGGCCATTTTCCGGCTGATAGCTCATTATACTCTTTCCTCCCACTTATGTTTATTACAGCCACAATTATTGGAAAGCCGCTTATATGGCAAGGGAAAATGTCATAATACTTCAAAAATTTATGTTTTTGCAGCGCATATATTATGCAAGGATTGGCGCATGATAACGCCTGTCAGAAAAATAACCCCGCTCTTGTGGATGACCGATGAAAACGCTGTATTGGTGATTAATACGCTGTCAGGGGACGCCGTAGAACCGCAGGCTTTGTTTGTCGGCGGCTGTGTTCGTAACGCGCTGTTGGGGCTGTCTGCTGATGATATCGATATCGCGACCCGCTTAACGCCCGATCAGGTGATGAAGCGCCTTGGGGATGCGGGGGTAAAGACCATCCCCACAGGTATTGATCACGGCACGATTACCGCTGTTGCGGGCGGGCGCAGTTTTGAGGTCACGACCTTGCGCCGCGATGTCGAAACTGACGGCAGGCACGCTGTCGTCGCTTTTACGGACGATTGGGCGCAAGACGCCGCGCGGCGGGATTTTACCATGAACACCCTGCTGGCCGACGCGGAAGGCAATATATATGACCCGACAGGGCAGGGCATAGCCGACCTTGATGCAGGACGGGTGGTCTTTGTCGGCGAACCTGCGCAGCGCATCGCCGAGGATTACTTGCGTATCCTGCGGTTTTTCCGTTTTTACGCCATTTACGGCAGGGGAGAGCCTGACCGGGACGCGCTGCAGGCCTGCCGGGCTGCGGCAAACCATATCCCCAAGCTGTCGCGCGAACGGATTACGCAGGAATTTTTGAAAATTATAGCCGCGCCCGAACCCGCGCGCATCCTGACATTGATGTTAGGTAACGGTGTGCTCGCTGATTTACCGTGTGCCGGGTATGATGGCGCCGTATTGGAGCGTCTGGATAGGCTGCAGCGTGAACAGGGCGCGGTTCATATCGTGACGCGCCTGATCACGTTGATCGAGGCCCCTGAGGCCGCAGAAGCCTATCTGCTGCTCTCCAATGCCCAGAAAAACGCATTTGTCGCCATACGCACGGCCGCGGCGCAAATCGGGCAGGGGAGCGCTGCCGAGATTAAAAAGCTACTTTATATTTATGGCGCAGAAATTGCGGTGCAGGCGCTTTTGCTGAACGTGGCACGCAGCGGGGCGCGGGCAGGCGGGCTTGACCTGTCGCTGGTCAGAAGCTGGCAACCGCCGCGTTTTCCGATCAATGGCGAAGATGTCCTCGCCGCCGGGGTTGCGGCCGGGCCTGCCATAGGTGAAACCCTCCGGTCAGTGGAGCAATGGTGGATCGCGCAGGATTTTGCCCCGGGGCGGGATGAATGCCTTGCCGTTATGCGCGAAGAGATCAGCAAATCATAAAAAAGACCCCGCCGGTAAAAGCGGGGCCTTCTTCAAATCTATGATCGTGGCGACTAAAACGCAGCAGGCGCCGGAGCAGGTGCGCGCGGGATCGCGTAAGCCCGGTTTGGCGCGTGCGTTGCGGCTGCTTCGGGAGCAATCTCTTCGGCCGGAACCGTTTCCAGCGTAAAGCCGTATTTGCTGCCTGCAGCCTGCAGGCGCCGCATTGTCGCGCGTGCTTCATCAATTGTTTTGGCACGTGCTTCAAAACCGTTTGCCTCAAGCGTCTCATGCAGACCCGGCTCATCCTTGATCGCGTCGAGGAAGGCTTCGCGGAAAATCGGGTTGTCGAGCAGTTTTGCCGCCATTTCCGGGCTCATATTCTCGAGATCATCTGTTTGTGCCAGCAAGCTGCGCAGTTCTTCTGCCGCCGGATCGCCCGGCTTTGCATCGTCCAGCGCTTCTTGTAAGGCTGCGCCCAGCGTTGTGTCGCTGCTGAAGGAATACCACGGGCGGTCAATGTCGTTTGACATCATCATCGCCTGAGAGATCTCGTCCCAATTTTGGGCGATAAATGCGTTTTGGCGCGCCGCAAGCTGGTCTTCAATATCAACCATCAGCGCATAGGATTCGAACATCGCCTGACGCGTGCCAAGCTCGGCATAGGCATCGGTGCCGTTGGCAAGGTTGCGTGCCACAACTTCGGAAACCTTGGTTTCTTCTGAAATTTCCAGACGGTCGAGGATCGCCTGTACCCGTTCGCCATAGCCAAGAGCGTACAGTTCCTCGCGCACCGTGCGTGAACCGGCGCCGCGAAGGCGCGTATCATCGATCAGTTCGCCAAGCTCTTCGTTGGCCTCGCGGGCAATCATGGTCTCGCCGCCGGCAACGGCTGCAATAGCATTAACCCGCTCTGCCTCTGAAGCCTCAAAAGTTTCAATCATGGAAACAATGTCGCCAAGTTCTGCATCTTGCGGGTTTTGCGCCAGCTCGTCGCGATAGAAGGCAAGGATCTGGCTGCGCGCGCCGGGAATACGCAGCGCGTTAACAATATTGTCCACGCCCTCAATGCCTGTGTCGGCTTCAATACGTTCGGCAAAGGCTTCGATGTCCTGGCGCTGCGTTGCGTCCAGACCCTCAACAATCTTGCCCATGAAATTGCGGAAGTTTTGCGCACGTTCCAGCGGGTTGTCGGCGCCTTCTTCGATGCGTTCCAGAACATCGGCAATGCTTTCATCACCGCGCCAGCCTTCGCCGTCTTTCGAGAACTGCGAAACCCAGCTTTCCATCTCTTCCATATATTCCGGCGCGATGAACGAACCGATCATCC
>CBDUPU010000212.1:0-3892 GCA_965369185.1 uncultured Rhodospirillales bacterium | reverse complement strand
CACCTTCATGCCAGACGGCTGGTATTCCAGCATCCGCTGGAAAAGAAAGAAATCGACATTATCGCGCCGCTGCCGGACGATCTGGTCAAAAGCTGGAAAACGCTTGGCTTTAACCCCGCCTTCAAAGGGGACCCGTTCGAGGATGCCGCCTAAAGACAAGGACGTATTGGGGTCATGGTTCTATTTAAAGAAGACGAAAAACGGATAAAGGAAATGGAGCGGCAGGAAAAGCTCGCCAAGCGTACGCCGCTCGGCCGCTGGGTGCGCCGCCTGATTAAAATTTCACTGCTTGCCGCGATTTGTATCGCTTTCAGCCTGTCATTGCTACGAGGCCTGAGCGGCGATAATGAAGCGCTGAAAAAAGGTATCGAGGATTATATCTCTCAAGCCACCGGATTAAGGGCGCAAATCGGCGAGTTTACCTATATGGAGTTCTTCCCCGAACTGGAGCTGGATGCCGGTGAAATCCGCCTTTATGGCGAAGGAAAGGACGCGCCGCTGGTTACGGTCGGGAAGGCGCAATTTGCAGCCGGTTTTTTCGACCTGATGTTTTCGCGCCGCCGTATCCAGACCCTTAACGTGCAGCAGGTAAATATCGATCCTTTGTTGGCTGCAGGTAAGAAACTAACGCTGCAAAAACTTGCGCTGGAGCAGGATACGGGCGAAGGAGCGCCCAAGCTGGTGATTGCCGGGCAATGGGGCGAGGAGCCGCTAAATGCTGAGTTCGATATGAATTATGAGGCAGCCGGGAATGATCCTTTTTTCTCGCTGCCTGAAAAAAGCGACTTTACCTTTGAATTAGGGCGCCTTGCCGCTGAAGGGCACGTCGTAAAGGCCGGAACGTTTGGCGGCGTGGCCTTTCACTTTAATGCTCTTGGAACTGATAATGACCGGCTTAGCGGTGTGGTCGCGCAGGAAAAGCGCCTGTTTGGCGGTCTGGTTAAGGCTGACCTGACCTTCGGCGATAGCCGTTTCATTATGGATGCCAAGCGGCTTGAGAACGGGCTGGACGGTAAGGCCGGCTTTTCGGTTCTTCATCGTGATGATGTCGCTATTCTTGCCCGCTTGTATCAGACCGTAATTTCCTACGCCCCTGACTTGCTGCCGCTTGGTAATCTGATCGATTTTTACGGCTGGGAATATGACCTTTTGCTGTTCGTAAAGGAATATCATGACGGCCCTGTAAAACTCGGCCACGTCAGCCTGCCTGTAACAATAGAAAATCAGATCCTGCGCGCCGGGCCGCTCAGCGGTGCGTTTGGTGAAGGCGCGTTTGGCGGCGATCTTATGATTGATGCCAGAGTGTTGCCGGCCGTTTCCAAAGGAAGCTTCAGCCTTAAAAATGCTGATTATGCCGTTCTTGGTGGCGCAGGCGGCCCGTTTGGCGTTGAAGCGAGGGGCGAGGGCGAGGGCAAATCGCTCGCCGCGCTGGTCGATGCTTTAAAGGGCAGCGTTCTTGTTTCAGGCGGCGAGGGTGAAATTCCGGCGGCGGAGCTATACAAATTCCTCGGCCTTGATGGTCAGGTCGCTGATACCAAAAAAATGCAGATCAATTGTCTGCTGGGCGATTTTAGTCTGGCGAAGGGCGTTATTACGCCCGCGCCGCTGCTTATTGATACCGCCGATGGTCTGCTGATCGGTGCCGGGAGTGCCGCGCCCGGCAAAGAAAACAGCGCATTGCGGCTTGAGCGGGAAGGCGATGCGGCTGATATTGTTACGGTTGATTTTCAGCGCGTAAACGCCTTTAATCCCGGTGCGGCCACGGTCTGCGGGAAATATCTGAAAAAGACGGAAAACCCATGAAGAAATTCTACAAGCTGGTAACCATCGGGCAGGGCGCGGGCGGGCACGATGAAACGAAATATGTCATTCAACTTGACGGCAAGCCGGTACAGACTCCTTCGCGTGTGCCGCTAAGCGCGCCAAATAAAACCTTGGCCGAAGCAATTGCGGCGGAATGGATCGCGCAGGGTGAGAAGATCGATCCTGAAACCATGCCGTTGACCCAGATCCTGACAACGGCGCAGGACCATGTCGTGCGTGAACGCCAAGGCATCACGGATAAATTGCTGCAATATCTGAACACTGACCTTCTTTGCTATCGCGCGACCCTGCCGCAGGATCTGGCGGAAAGGCAGGCGGCGTGCTGGGATGAATGGCTCGGATGGTTTGAGCGGACTTATGGTGCGGCCTTGGTAACCACCACCGATTTACAGGCCCTGACCCAGCCGGAGCCAGCACAGAACGCCGTGGCAGAGACGGTAAAGGCGCTTGATGATATGCGTTTTTGCGTCTTGCAATTGGTCACTATGCTGACCGGTTCGCTGGTGCTGGGGCTGGCCTTTACCGCCAGTGAAGCTTCGCCGGAGCAGGTCTTTAATGCTGCCAATATAGAGGAAAATTACAAATACCAGATCTATAACGAGGCCGAACACGGCACCGCGCCCCAGCAGGAAAAGGCACAGCGCGCCATGCAGCGCGACCTTGAAGCCGCAAGATTATTCCGCGATTCTCTGGCTTAAAACGGCCCGGACACTCTGATTTAAAGGCCGCTGGCTTGTTCAGCGGCTTTTTTTATTGACGGGGAGTGTCTGTAATATGTAAAAAGGACGGGTGTAGAGTATAAGGTAGGTGAACATGAAATCTTTTGCTGAAATTGAGTTTGAAACAGCGCGGGCCTTGATGCGCGAAGCAGGCTGGGACCCGCAGACCCATGGCCGGGACGGCTGGGACGAACTCGGTAAAAAGCTAACGCGCCTTATGAATACGCTGGCGCAAGGTGACCGCGCCAAGGTTTGCCGGGAACTGACCCGTACCTGCAACGAAGTGTCGCAATTACTGGATCGCCGCTATCGCCTTATTTCCTCGGAAAAGCTACAGCCTGAAGGCGTGCGCTCGATCCTGCATGAGCAGCTCAGCCCGCACTATAAAGTGCCGCCAATGATCGCGATAAAATAGAAATCCGGTCTAGAACCAGCTCTTGGTGTCGCCGATCCGGTGACCTTTGATGCCGCGCGCCAGACCTTTGAACAAACGGTATCCCAAATAGATCACCAGCGGTCCTGCGGCGATCAGCGTCGCATTGATAAAGACCATCATATTTGCCTGAACGAAGCGGTCCACACAGGGCTGGACAGCCGCGATCAGCGCCGCTGTGTCGGTGCTGTTCAGATTTCCGGTGCATTGGTAGAGCGGCGACGGGTCGTAAAGGCTCAGCAAATAGGCGCTTGCCGCGCCGATCGTGAACAGTGAAAACAGCCCGGCAATCCAGATTGTCCGGATAATAAAGGTCATGTGGTTTTCAGTCAGGCTGTTTTGATCGGCTCTGGCGCGCAGAACATAGGAAGTGATCCAGACGCCCAGAAACAAAATCGTCGCCAGCAGCGCCGCGCCGGCTACCGGGATAAAGGACAGCAGCAGCGATACTGTCAGCGCGGCATAGACATTGGTCACAATTTTGATGTCTTTATTTCTCTCGCCCATAACTCTTACCGTCTTCCAAATAGTTTTTCGATATCAGCCAGTTTCAGCTTTATCCAGGTTGGCCTGCCGTGATTGCACTGGCCCGAATTCGGCGTTTCTTCCATCTGGCGCAGCAGGGCGTTCATTTCCTCGGCATTCAGCCGTCGCCCGGAGCGCACCGATCCGTGGCAGGCCATGGTCGATAGGATCTCGTTGATCCGCTCTTCAAGGTTATAGGCATTGCCGTGTTCTGTCAGGTCATCGGCAATGTCCCGCACCAGCCCTGCAATATCGATCTTGCTTCCTAATATAGCGGGAACGGCGCGGACGGCAATCGCCCCCGGCCCGAATGGCTCGATTTCCAGCCCTAGTTTCGCTAGCGCTTCGCTTTGTTCCAGTACGGATGTCAGATCGCTTTCTTCAAGCGTAA
>CBDUPU010000211.1:0-3970 GCA_965369185.1 uncultured Rhodospirillales bacterium | reverse complement strand
CCCCAAGAGGGTCGCGTTCCGGGTTCAGAAAGGTCAAAACGCGCTGTTTCTGGTAATTGTGTAGAATGAACTGCCAGGCAATCGGTATCGAGGCAACTGTAGCGGCGATGCCGCCGATGAAAAGCCATTTGGATACGCCGGCGAGAAAAAAGACCGCCGCGCCCGCCATAACAATCATCAGCGATGTACCAAGGTCAGGTTGCAACATGACCAGCCCGACCGGCATCAAAATCATCAATGCGGGCGGTATCAGGGTCTTAATGCGCTTGATATCTTCCACCGGCACAGCGTGAAAGTAGCGCGCAAGCGCCATCACAACGGCTATTTTCATCAGCTCCGACGGCTGCAGCTTCATAAAACCTAGATCAATCCAGCGCTGCGCTCCCATCCCGACATGGCCTATTGCCTCAACAATGATCAGCAGGGCAAGGCCTGCAAGGTAACAGGGGTAAGCCATTTTGTACCAAAAGCGTATGTCGATCAGGGCGATAATGAACATGCCCACCATGCAAACGGCAAAGCGGAGCATTTGCGGCGATGCCCAGCGGCCAAAACTGCCATTGGCGGCAGAATACAGCGCGGTAAAGCCGACGCTGGCCATCATGATAATCAGCAGCACAAGCCCCCAGTTAATCTGGACCAGCTTTTGCGGAATCGTCATGCTTTTATTCTGAAAATCGCCAGCCATCAGATGTCCTGTTTTCGTGGTTTCGGTTTGCGCTGCGGCGTGGCGACATGGGTCATACCGCCCGGCGTTAAAGGCGTCGACGCCGGGTCGCGCTGCTGCGCCTTGTGCAACAGGTCGCGCGCAATCGGCGCGGCAGTGGCAGAACCGCTGCCGCCATGCTCTACCACCACGGCACAGGCATAGCGCGGCGAGCCAACCGGCGCGTAACCGACAAACAGTGCATGGTGGCGATATTTCCACGGCAGATCGGAGTTGAGAACCCCCTCATTCCTGCTTTCCTTGGTAATGCGCATGACCTGTGCCGTTCCGGTCTTGCCGCCCATGTGAAAGGCCGGATCGGGGATTTGTGCGGCCTGTGCGGTTCCCTTTGGATGCCCGACAACACGCGCCATCCCTTCCCCGATCAAATCGAGATTGCGCTGTTTAAAGCCGATTTTCGGCCAGCTTGAATCCTGCCCCGGCCTGTCGCCAACATAGCCGACCACCCACGGATTTACGGCATAGCCGCCATTCACCAGCCGCGCCGTCATTGTTGCAAGCTGCAGCGGCGTAGAAAGGATATAGCCTTGACCGATACTGGCGACGATCGTTTCGCCCGGTTGCCAGGATTTGCCGAAATGCCCCATTTTCCATGCCTTGTTCGGCATCAGGCCGGGGCGCTCTTCGGCAAGCTCAAAGCCGAGCTTATGCCCCAGCCCCAGCTTCTTCGCATATTCGGCCAGCGTATCGATACCAACCTCGGTCGCAATCTTGTAAAAAAACGTATCGCACGATTCAGCCAGCGCATCATACACATCAACCGTGCCGTGACCGCCGCGCTTCCAACAATGAAACCGGTCTCCGCCATAATCATAATGGCCAGGGCAGAATACCGTGGTGTTTCTGGTCATTTTACCTTCTTCAAGCGCGGCAAGCGCTGTCACCATCTTGAAGGTAGAACCGGGCGGGTACTGGCCGCCAACGGCCTTGTTATTGAGCGGCAGCCCCGGATCGGCAAGCATTTCTTCCCATTTTTCCGCTGACAGGCCGCGTGTAAAAAGGTTTGCATCAAAACTTGGGCTCGAGGACAAGGCGTAAACGGCGCCGGTAAAGACATCCATTATTACGGCAGAGGCGCTCTTTTCCTCGGACAGGCGCTGCTGGGTGTAAATTTGCAAATCTGCATCAATCGTCAGCTTGATCTTGCGGCCCGCATCGCCCGGATGGCGGTTTAGCTCCCGCACTTCGCGCCCGACAACGTTGACCTCCACCTCCGCCGTACCAGCCGTACCACGCAGCCCTTCATCATAAGACTTTTCAATGCCGGTCTTGCCGATCTTAAACCCGGGCAGGCTCAGCACCGGATCGCCGGTAAGTTCGGAAGGGCTGACTGCACCGACATACCCGACCAAATGGGCGGTGGCTTCGCCATACGGATAGGTACGAATTTCACCTTCATCAATCGACAGCCCCGGCAGGTCGGGCAAATTGACCTCTATCCGGGCAACATCTTCCCAATTCAGATTATCTTTGACCTCGATCGGGACAAAAGCGGCCTGACGCGCGGCCTGCTTGATGACCCGCTTAATGTCACGCTGGCTGATATCGACCAGCTTTTGCAGGGCAGAGAGCGCCTTTTCCATGTCGCCAGTCTGTTCAGGAATGATCAAAACGCGGAAATTCTGGTCATTAACGGCAAGCGGGGTTTCAAAGCGGTCAACGATCTTGCCGCGCGAGGGCGCAATCATTTTCAGATTGATCCTGTTGCTGTCGGCAAGGGTCTTGTACTTACTGCCCTGCGCAACCTGCAGCCATGCCAGACGGCCGCCGAGCACACCAAGCATCGACGTTTGCAGCGCGCCGATGATAAACGCACGGCGCGTAAAGGATTTTATCCGGTCATTATCCTTTTTCATGGTATCCGGTCATGGAGAACGAGAATCTACTACAGTTTAATCAAGGAAAGGGTCTTGAAGCAACAGGTAGCATCCGGTGGGTAATCACCAGCAACAAAGTCACAAAGGGAAACAGGAACATGGACAGCAGCGCCCCAGCAAAAACCGGCAGCAGCGGCCCCCAATGAAAATGGGCAAGGCCGTATAGCGCCCACTGGACCAATATCGACAATACCGCAACAAGCCCGAAAACCGCCCAGATCGTACTGTAAGGTTGCCCCATCAAAAAACGGCGCTGGTCACGCACAACCCATTGGGTCAGCACGAAGATGAAGGCATAAATGCCCGGCGTCATGCCGGTCAGTATGTCCATCAGCAATCCAACGACAAAACAGAAAAACGGCGGCAACAAGGTCGGCCGGTAAATTGCCCAGTAATATACTGCCATCAACACAAATTGCGGCTTCATCGCCCCTGCGGGAAAGTAAGGCAGCGCAATGACGTTAATCACCATCAAGCCAAGTAGAAGAAAATGCGGCACCAACAGGCGACCGGTTTCCTCGATACGGCGAAAAGTAAAATCCTGCTCGATCATGAGCCTTCGGCCCTTGCGGGGGCATGGCGCAACAGCGGGTCTTCTGCCTTATTGACAAGACGCACCAGATGCACCCGGTCGATCACGGCATAAGGCTTGACGACCAGCCTGCCGTCTTCCGCTCGCATGACTTCGCCAATCGGCAGGCCGTAAGGGAACAAGCCGCCATGGCCGGAGGTAATAACGCGGGAACCGGCCTCAATCTCGATTTCCGGCGGCAAGTGCATCAGTCCTGGCAGATCATCGTTATTGCCAGCCATAATGGCGCGCTGATTAGTGCCCTGAATAAGAACCGGAATGCGCGAGTTAATATCAAAGAGCAGCAAGACCCGTGACGTTTTCATGCCGCTTTCAATGACGCGGCCAATCAGCCCGTCACCGGAAAGAACCGCCTGCCCCGCCTTCGCGCCGTCGCGCTCCCCCGCCATTACCAGCAGGCTGCGGGCAAAGGCGCTGCCGGAATCGGCAATCACAGGCGCAGTGACATAGCTGTGCTGCGGCGGCAGCTTGATGTTCAAAAGCTGTTGCAGGGATTCGTTTTCGGACTGTAGTGACAGCGCGGTTTGGTACCAGTCACGCAGCCGGGCATTTTCCTGTTGCAGGCGGATATTTTCAGCCTGCAACTCGGCAATGCCGCTGACAGCACGAAGATATTCAGAGGCTTGATAAAAAGGCTGGTTTACAGCAGCAAGCATGGGGGCGAACAAGTCGGCAGTACGGGTGCGGACAGTCTGAAGCGTAGAAGGATTTAAGGCCGAAGTCATAAACAGCAGCAGTGCCAAAACCAGAAAAATAAACGGCCCGGCCTGCGTG
>CBDUPU010000210.1:0-3998 GCA_965369185.1 uncultured Rhodospirillales bacterium | reverse complement strand
TACAGGATCCATCAATTTAAGCGTTTGCGGCAGCATTTTTGCGCTGCCGCTTGCGAACATGGGCTTGCCTTCCTGATCAATGATCTGGATACGCAGACCTTCCGGGGTGACGTCGATCAAAAGGTGCTTGGCGAGTTCGCGCAGTTCCTCGTTTTCCTGCAGGGCTTGTTCAATGGCTTTTTTGGCTTCTTCATAGCGGTTTGATTCACGCTCGCGCAGCTCTTCTTCGAGTTTCTCCAGGCTGCTTTTTTCTTCGCCGGTTTCTTCCATGCCTTTCTGATAACCGGTGGTTTGGGGCGGAACAGGCTTTGTCATTGTTTCAGCCATTGCGCCTTCTCTTGTCATGGTAAGGCCGCCAAGTACGCCGCCTGCGCCGCTGCGGCTGTCTGATATGCGAGGGTGGGACGGATCGAAATAGCTGGAGATAACTTCCAGAGCGTCATCCGTGCTGACATTAAGTAGCCATAGGAGCAGGAAGAAAGCCATCATTGCCGTCACGAAGTCGGCGTAGGCAACTTTCCAGGCGCCGCCATGATGGCCGCCACCTTTCTTGACCACCTTTTTGTTGATGATGATAATTTGTTCGTCCTGTTTTCCGCCCTTAGCCATAGTGATTTATCCCGGGCTTGGCAGTTCGTTCAGTTTCTCTTCCAGCTCCATAAAGCTTGGCTGAACGTGGTGCGGTAAGAACTTGCGGGCAAACTCAACGGCAACCTGCGGGGCTGCACCGTTCAGGAAGGCCAGAACGCCAACTTTGATGCAGCGATAGTAGAGGATTTCCGACTCGCCCTTGACGCCTAGTGCGCTTGCGATGGGGCCAACGAAGCCATAGGCAAGGAACACGCCAAGGAAGGTGCCGACGAGCGCACCGCCAATCATTTTGCCGAGCACTTCCGGCGGCTCTGTGATCGAGCCCATGGTTTTGATAACACCCAGGACGGCAGCGACGATACCAAGAGCGGGGATGCCGTCTGCCATGCTTTGTACCGCGTGGGAGGGGTGCATCTTCTCATGCTCTAAAGTCTCGATTTCTTCATCCATCAACGCCTCGATCTCGTGGGCGTTTTCATTGCCGAGCGAGATAATGCGTAAATAATCGCACAAAAATGTAATCGCGTGATGATTGCCGTGAAAGCCCGGGAACTGCTTGAACAGTTCACTATTATGCGGGTCTTCGATATGACTCTCAAGAGCCAGCCAGCCTTTGGCGCGGGCCAGCTTGAAAAGCATAAACAGGACGCTGAGGAGTTCAAGGTAAGATTCCTTGTTGTGAGCTTCCGGCTTGATGATGCAGTTGAGGCCTTTGAGTGTCGCCTTAATAGTATGTGTCGAGTTGGCAATAATAAAGGCACCAGCCGCGGCACCGCCAATAATCATAAATTCATATGGTAGCGCCTCAAGAATAGGAGCCAGTTTACCGCCTGCCAGCGTATAGCCGGAAAAGACGCACACCATAACGATAAGAAAGCCAAGGAGCTTCATGTTTACAAGAAATCCTTTCTTGTCAGTAATACTTTTTAGGCGGAAAACGCCATGACGGTATGATTAATAGCCTGCCAGAGACATGTTAACAGACTGTAACTATCATCACCTTTTTTTTATGAATTATCAAGGCTTTCAAATAAATGGCTAGGGCGCTTCAACCGGTATTTTTTCAGGGTCAAATTGAGGTTTGGAGTATGGATAGCCGAAGTAATAACCCTGTCCCATCTGTGCCCCTAGAGACAGTAGCTTTTGTTTCTGTTCTTCCTGTTCGATTTGCTCGGCAATGACGCTAATATTCAGGTCACGGCACATTTGGCTAAGGTTCTTTAACAGCACCTGATCACGATGGGAGGTTAAGATGCGTCTGGTGTATTGTCCGTCCACTTTGACGTAGTCCACATGGAGCTGCTGGAGATGCTGGAATGAGCCTGCGCCCGCCCCGAAATCATCCAGACACACCTGAAAGCCCTTTTTTTGCAGTATGTTTATAAAATGATTGACCATGGCAAGGTCGGTAATATGGGTGGATTCAGTGATCTCGAAGATCATTCGTTTAGCGAGCTCGCTGTGCAGATCCAGTTTGGCGGTCAAGGTTTTGAAGAACTGCTCGTTCTGCATAGATTGACCGGACAGGTTCATTGCAAATCTCATGCGGTTGGTTGATGCCTTGTATAGCAGATAATTCATCACGCGCTCTGTTACAGCGATGTCGAAGTCGGCCGCCATGCCGATATCCTCGCCAAAGATAATCCACTCTTGTGTCGAGCCTTCGTCGCGAAATCTGGAAAGTATTTCGAAGTGGGAGAGGGTATTTGTCTCCATATCGGCGATAGGCTGAAAATCCAGATTAAAATTAAGCTGTTCGATGACTGTCTTAAACTGATGGATCTTTTGCGCGTTTGCGCTGACATAAGCTTTAAATCCGGAATTGAGCGTTTCGATATTGAGGGAAGTGCCTTTGCGCTCAAATTCGTTAATGGTGTATATGAGAGCTTTTGTTGTCTCTCTTTCGCTTAGGCTTTCAAGATCTGCTGAAACTGTTTTACTATTTATTTCAAAACCTTCTCCGTCAGGGTCTGTTTCTTTTGATAGTGCTGTTAATTTATTTCGCAACGTATCGGAATCAATATTTTTGTCGTGAATTATGCTATAGCGTCCATCCTGAATTTGAGCTGCGGCGTGCCCGTCGATGGAATTTGTGCTTAGTATTTCGGTGATGGATTCCGTAAATTTCTCCCATAGATCATCCCCAAGTCTGGCTTTGATCTCTTCGCTCTCCGGAATATCGAGAAGGGTCATGTCAACCCCTTCGCCCATGGACCTTGCCAAATCAAAGGCCTCTGTCGCCGCGTGCAGGAAGCTTTCTTTGTCCAGTAATTCGCGCTCTTCTTGTTGGCCAACTATTTTTGCCAGTTTCATCATCAGATCGCTTGGGAAGCCGGCAGCAAGATAGAAGGTTTCGCTTTCAGGCATTTTTATACCGGTGATGATGGCGGCGCGATGTTCGCCGTATTCATCTTCTATTTCTACCTGGAAGGGGCCACACCTTTCGGCGTCGTTGGCACGTTTGCGCATATTTATAAGTGTTGCGTGATTGGCTTTGGCGAACAGGTCGAGCCAGTTTTTGCCGCGCAGTGTCGTATGGTCGATGCCGGTAAGGCTTTTGGCTGCGCCGGTCGCAAAGCCGATCTTTCCGTCGGCGTTCACCTCCAGAAATAAGTCCGATGATGCGAACGCGAAAGCCAGAAACCGGTCGCGCTGCTTTTTTATATTGCTGTTCTCAGCCATTTATGCCTTTAGGCGCAAAACATCCCGCGCAAAATAGTGTAACACATATCTACTATGCGCGCGGGGGAATTGATTATTAGTTAAAATGACTTAGAAGTTTTTATTCTTGCAACAGCTTGGCTGCTTCAAGTGATGCGTAGGTCAGGATACCGTCTGCACCGGCGCGGCGGAACGAAATAAGCATTTCCATTAAGGCTTTATCATAGTCAAGCGCACCTGCTTCGGCGGCGAAGCGAAGCATGGCGTATTCGCCGCTGACGTTATAAGCAAATGTCGGCAGAGAGAATTCCTGTTTAACACGCCAAATGATATCCAGATAGGGCAGGCCGGGCTTTACCATGACCATGTCTGCGCCCTCGTTAATATCCAGAGCGACTTCACGCAGGGCCTCGTTACCGTTGGCGGGGTCCATTTGATAGGTCTTGCGGTCGCCTTTTTGCAGGCTGCATCCGGCGGCGTCACGGAACGGGCCGTAGAAGCTGGAAGCATACTTTGCCGCATAGGCCAAAATCGGCGTTTCTTCGAAGCCTTCACTGTCTAGAGCGGCGCGGATGGCAGCAACCTGGCCATCCATCATACCGGACGGTGCCATGACGTCTGCGCCTGCTTTTGCGGCGATGACGGCTTGGCGACCGATATTTTCGATCGTCGCGTCATTAATGACGCTGCCGTGATTGTCGAGCGGCCCGCAATGTCCGTGATCCGTATATTCGCAGAAACACAGG
>CBDUPU010000209.1:0-4005 GCA_965369185.1 uncultured Rhodospirillales bacterium | reverse complement strand
TGTCCAGACGGACAACATTCCCTTCAGAGCAATATTCCTCACTCGCGACAAGACGGTTACGACCGGCCTCCTTGGCCTGATACAGCGCCTTATCAGCAGCGCTCAGCGCTGCTTCTATGCCGGGAGATTCGAGATCAACCTCGGCCACACCGATACTAACCGTAATAAACAGCTCTCCCCCCTCATAGGGAACCGGGCTAACCTCCACGACGTGACGGATCCTGTCAGCGACAAGGACCGCCCCTTCAAGGTTGGTGTGCGGCAGCAGGACAGCAAACTCCTCGCCGCCAATCCGGGCGAACTCGTCCTCGATCCGCATACTGCGCTGAACAAACTGCGAAAAGGCTTTCAGAACCTCGTCACCGACAAGGTGCCCATATCTGTCATTGATGCTTTTGAAATTATCAAGATCAAGTATGGCAATACATAAAGGCTTGCCGAGACGCCGGCTGCGTTTCATTTCCTTCATACATTTGTGCATGAAAGAGCGGTTGTTATCCACGCCGGTCAGACCATCAGTAAGGGCGAGCAGCTTTAGGCGCTCGGCGTAATTATGAACGCGGGTCACGAGCGGGCGGAAAATCAGCACCGCCTCGGCCAAAAGCGTGGCAAAAATCACGAATAGCGCCATTTTTTGATAGGATTGCAGCTTGCCGATACGCGCTTCGCTTTCAGCTTCATATTCCAGCGTCGCCGCGTCCAGCGCCACGATCAAAGGCCCCTTGGCAGTATCGACAAGATAGCGGTAATCAGGGTCCTTTTCATTAACCTGCTCCGGCGCCTTCTCAAGCAGCGCATCAGCGCGACTTAGAAACTCCCGCATCTTTTCATCAAGGCGGTAGGGCAGCGAGAAATAAAGCCGGCTCAGCTCCGGAGACAATTCCGATGGAATGTTAAGATTATTATCCCCCTTGGTTAATGCCTCATGGGAGCTTTCCATCAGGCGCACGGCATCAGACAGCTGCTCTTTGAAAACCGGGTCATGGTAGCGGGCGTACTGGGTCGCATAGAAAGCGATTTTCTGTGACAGTTGCGCCTGGCGCGCACTGGTAACGACCGCGGCATTATTCTGCTCGGCCACAACCTGACCGATCACGACATGAATACATAGCGACATGACCGCCAGAATCAGCAGCGCCAGCAAATAGCCAACAGTCAGTAAATATATCGGATCTTTGCGGATGATCGCTGGATCTGCCGCCATTCCTGAAATCCTTCTTATCTAATCCCCTTGTAATATTAGACCGAAAAAAAGATAAGAAGAAGTAAACTTATATTAGCAAAAACAGATACTTAATAGAGGGCCTAGAATATATGCGCATCAGGCCGGCTCAAAGCGCAGCGCAACACCGTTCATACAATAGCGCAGCCCCGTCGGAGGCGGCCCGTCATTAAAAACGTGCCCAAGATGACCGCCGCAATTTGCGCAATGGATTTCCGTGCGCTCCATAAACAATTTTCGATCGACAGACGTGCCGACAGCCCCCTCTTTAACCGGTTGCCAAAAAGACGGCCACCCGGTCCCGGAATCAAATTTATGTTCACTGGAAAACACAGGGTTATCACACCCTGCGCACAAATACGTTCCGTTTCGTTTTTCACCGTCCAGAGGCGATGTGAAAGCACGTTCCGTGCCGTGCCCTCGCAGGACTTTAAACTGCTCTTCCGTCAATCGCTTGCGCCATTCCACTTCATCAAGCTGGAAAGGAAAAACTTTTCCTTCCTTATTTTTCTCTGCTGTGTCGCTATCAAAAAACCCCATGGCCCGTGCCTTTCCAATAAAGGGCGCCAAAAGCGCCGCTGCCGCTATTCCCGTTATAAACTCTCTACGTTTCATGACCGTCCCGCCCATGCCGGTTACTGTTCACTTGTCTCTTACAGGCTCATTCGCCGCAAAGAGCGATCAGGTTACACAGCCCCTTCCCCTTATCATCAAATAATGACCCGGTCACACAATTTCACGCGGCAATTATCTGATAATTATATAGGAAATCGAATGATCGCGATCCAGAAACCCATGCCTATTTTCACATTTCAGCATGGACTTAAAAGACAAGTAGAGTCATAACGGTAGAATGAGTTCTATTCTTTCGATCCAGTCCCACGTTGCCTATGGCTATGTCGGCAACCGCGCCGCCGCCCTGCCTTTACAAATTATGGGCTATGAAGTTGTGATCGTAAATACGGTGCAGTTTTCAAACCATACCGGCTACGGCGAATTTACCGGCCAGATTTTTGAGACCGATCACATCACCGATATCCTTGCAGGGCTTGAAGCGCGCGGACTGTTCCACGAAATCGGGGCAGTACTGTCCGGCTATCTTGGAACGGCGGCGCTGGGCGCCGTGGTCTGCGATGCCGTAGAGAAAATACGCACCGTCAATCCCGGCCTGTTATATTGCTGCGATCCGGTGATGGGCGACACCGGAAGAGGCTTTTTCGTCAAAGACGATTTACCGCCCTTTTTCACAGAACGCGCGCTGCACGATGCGGACATCATCACGCCCAACCAATTCGAGTTATCCCATCTGGCCGGGGTAGAAATCAAAAAGCGCGCCGATGCGCAGGCCGCTTGTGCGGCACTTCATAAAAACGGCGCAGATAAGGACGGCCCGTCCCTGATTTTGCTGACCTCTCTGGAGACTGCGGAAACCGGGGCAGAAGAAATCCAGATGATGGTGTCCCACAAAGACGGGCGACAATGGCTTGTTACAACACCAAAATTGCCACTATCACCCGCGCCTAACGGTGCCGGAGATATGACAGCGGCGCTGTTTCTCGGCCACATCATGGCCGGAAAAGCGCCGGACATCGCGCTGGAAAATACTGCAGCAAGCGTGTTTGGCATATTCGAAAAAACCGCCTCGCTAGGGCGGCGGGAACTGGCTCTGGTGCAAGGTCAGGATTGTTTTCGAAAAGGTGCCGCACCGTTTAAAGCACAACCACTTTAAGAGAGCGCAGCTTGCGGTTACGGCTGCGGCGCTGACGGCGGCGGGACATCGCCATTCGGGCCACGGCGGGCAATCTCCCGATCGATCTCCTTGCGAATTTCAATCATCGAGACAAGCACGTTCATGGTTTCCTGCAGGGCGGTTGCACCGGCATAATGGAAGCCATGGCGCTTCAAAAAGCCAAAATGCTTCATATATTCCGTTTTGAAACAGCCGGAGAAAACGCGCCCGACCATAAAGCAGTTATAATCGGTCAGCTTTTGTAACATATCGACAGTATCGGTAGAGATACGGACCTTGGTATCGTTCATGACGGGCACGCCATTATACGGGCTGCGCTCGGCCAGAAAAGCGCGGTATGCGACCAGCTCGTCGCGGAAACGCTCGTAGTCCGGCAGATCATACCCCAGTTTACGCGCCTCTGTCATCACCAGCTGGTGCTCGGAGCAATCAAGAACCGCATCAAGCGCATCAGCCAACGTCAGCGAAAGATCATAGAGCTTAACATATTTGTCATACAGCGCCCGCGAAACAATCACATCGGAACCTTTGGGCCAGTCAGAAGGCCGCCCGCTCGCCTTGCTGCCAAAAATTTTTCGCAGCGCTCTGATGTCGGTAATATCGACACCAAGATACGACGACATAAAGTCAGAAGGTGATTTTCCGCTGCTCATTCTTATTTTTTAATTTTTAAAATTTTTAAAAAGAAGACCGCATCAAGCGGCGGTCTTCATATAATCTTTAATCAGGCATTCGGCTATCTGAACCGTATTCAGAGCGGCGCCTTTACGTAAATTATCGGCAACACACCAGAAATTCAAGCCATTTTCTACCGTGGGGTCTTCGCGGACGCGCGAGACAAAGACGTCATCTTCGCCCTGAATTTCCGCCGGTGTAACATACTCGAGGTCGCTTTCCAGATCGATCAGGGTAATACCCCTCGCATCGCGGAAGGCTTTTTTCGCATCGCGGGCGGAAATATCGTCCTCGAATTCGACATTGATCATTTCGGCGTGACCGATAAAGACCGGCACGCGAACGCAGTTTGCGCAGA